>JAPOWL010000303.1 GCA_026707615.1 Acidobacteriota bacterium
CGGCGAGAACTACGGCAAGATGCTCGTCTTCCAGTTCCCGAAGCAGAAGGTCGTCTTCGGGCCGTCGCAGATCGTCGCCCGCATCAACCAGGACCAGGAGATCTCGCCCCAGATCACGCTCTGGAACCAGCAGGGGTCGGAGGTCATCCAGGGCACCCTGCTGGTCATTCCCATCGAGGAGGCACTGCTCTACATCCGCCCCCTGTACCTGCGGGCGTCGGGGGGCCGCATTCCCGAGCTGAAGCGGGTCGTCGTCGCGTACCAGAATCAGATCGTCATGGAGGAGACGCTCGATCAGGCCCTGAACCGCCTGTTCGCCGGGCCGTCCGACCGCCTGGCCCCGGCCGTCCCGACGCTGGTGGCCGACGCGGCGACGTCCCTTCCGCTGCCGGCGGCAGCGGTCGCCGTGACGGGCGGGCTGGCCGAGCGGGCTCAGGGCCACTACTCCCGGGCGTTGCGCGCCCAGCGGGACGGCGACTGGGCGCGCTACGGCCAGGAGATCGAGCAGCTTGGCGAGGTGCTGGAAGAGATGCGGGACAGCGGCAATCAGGACTGACACGCTCCGCTGGCGCCTGCATCCGGGGGGAGACCGCGATGAGGAGCAGATGGATCGTTCTGGCGCTGATCACGACGGTGGCGGGCGCCTGCGCGCCCGAGCCCGAGCCGGTCGTTCTGACACCCGGACTGAGCGCCTTCACCGGCGCGCGCCTGATCGTCGGTGACGGCGAGGTGATCGAGAACGGGACGATGGTGGTCCGCGACGGGCGCATCGAGGCCGTCGGCGGGAGCGACGCGGTCATGGCGCCGGCGGACGCGGCGGTCGTCGACCTGGCCGGCATGACGGTGACGCCGGGACTCATCAACGCCCACGGGCACGTCAACGACGTGCGCGGCCTCGAGTCCGACCCGTCCTTCTACACCGAATCGCACATCCTGTACCAGCTCGGGCTCTACGCGCGCTATGGCGTGACGACGGTGGCCAGCCTCGGCGGCGGCGGCCCCGAGGGGGTCGTCGTCCGCGACGCCGAGGGCCTCGACCTCGACCGCGCGCGCCTGCGCCTCAGCGGGCCGGTCATCACCGCCGACCGGCCGGACGAGGCGACCGAGCGGGTGAACGAGGTGGCCGACATGAACGTCGACTTCATCAAGATCCGGGTCGACGACAACCTGGGCGCCACCCGCAAGATGCGGCCCAACGTCTACCAGGCGGTCATCGAGGCGTCGCACGCCCGCGACCTGATGCTGACGGCGCACCTCTACTACCTCGAGGACGCCAAGGCGCTGCTCGAGGCCGGGGCGGACTTCCTCGCCCACAGCGTGCGCGACACCGAGGTGGACGACGAGCTCATCGGCATGCTCACCGAGAGCGGCGTCTGCTACTGCCCGACGCTGATGCGCGAGGTCTCGACCTACGTCTACGAGTCGCGGCCGGACTGGTTCGACGATCCGTTCTTCACCAACGAGGCCGATCCCGGCGTTGTGATGCAGCTCCAGGCGCCGGAGTACCAGGAGCGCATCCGGAACAGCGAGAGCGCGCAGACCTACAAGGCGCAGCTCGAGGTGGCGAAGGCCAACCTCAAGACGCTCTCCGACGCCGGCGTGCGCATCGCGATGGGCACCGACACCGGCCCCCCGGGCCGCTTCCAGGGCTACTTCGAGCACGGCGAGCTCGACCTGATGGTCGAGTCGGGCCTGACCCCGATGCAGGCCATCGTCGCCTCCACCGGCGACGCCGCGGCGTGCCTCGGGCTCGAGGGCGTCGGCACGCTCGCGGCCGGCAACTGGGCCGACTTCGTCGTCTACTCGGGCAACCCGGCCGACGACATCAGCAACAGCCGGACCCGGCAGTCGGTCTACGTCGCAGGCAACGAAGTGCCGGGGGTGATCCCCAACTAGCTGGACCCGCTGGCGGGGGGAGTCGCCAGCCACCGCGCGAGGGCCTTGTCGGGGCTGGCGACCTCCTCCACCGACGTGTACCAGTAGGCCTCCCAGCCCTCGGCGGGGAGGCCGGTGAAGAGCATCAGGTTCAGCGGGTAGCGCTCGGTGTCCGCCGAGCGGCGGAAGTCGTCGCGGAACAGGAAGGTCGGCTTGCCCCAGGCGATGGCCATGCCGAGCTCGACCATCACCCCCTCGTCGGGGGGGCAGCCGTTGACGACGGCGAAGATGCCGTCCGCCTCGCGCACGTCGCGCAGGTCGGCCTGCCCCACGCGGTAGGCCCAGTCCGCCGCCGCCGGGTCGAGCGCGCCGGTCCGCGCGAACGGCTCCCAGACCTCGGCGCCCGCCTGCTCGAGCGCGCGGACGAGCGCCGCCAGCGGGCCTTCGCGCTGCTGGGCCGAGAAGCCGTAGGGATTGGCGAGATAGAGCGTGCGCCGCGTCGCCACGTCAGTCCTCTCGCGCGACCCGCGGTGGCGTTGGGAGTGTGCGGTGGCGCTACGTCCTGCACCGCACGTTCTGCGACCGGTGGGAGAGGGTGCGCAACCTCGGTGGCTCAATGACGCCCGGTGGGCTCGGTGGACGCGGGTGCGGCTTCGTGGCGCCATGGCCACGGCCGTCGCGGGTCCCTGTTCTTCCTACGCCACGTCGGCGGCGCGTCGGGCCACCTCCGCCCGCGGCGATCGCGCCGAAGCGCGACCACCGCGACGGAGGCCTGCATCGTCCGGCGGAGCGTCCATGGTGACCTCCCTTCCGGCCGGTGCCTCAAGGGCTCCGTCCTGTCCTCCGAACATACACCTCGCCGCGGCCGGCCGCAAGCGTTTTCGGTGACCCGAAAGCAGGTCGAGGAAGTCGCGCGGACGCGTCACCGTTACGCCCCGGTACGGCGACACGGCTAGGAGGTCGCGGTCTCCGCTCACCACGTAGCGCACCTCAGCGGCCACCGCGCAGGCGAGGAACTTGTCGTCGTCCGCGTCCCGGCACGCCGGTTCCGGCAGGGGCGGAGCAACGACGAGCGTAACCGTCGCGGAGAGGAGCTCCAGCGCCGGGTTCAGATCGACGCCTGGAAACCGAGCGGACAGCCGCTCACCGACCCTGACGTACTCCGTGACGATCTCGCGCGACACGACGATCTCGATCACTCCGTCCCGCCACGCGGACAGGACGTCGCCGGGAGGACCGCCGAAGAAGATCCCGGACACGAACACGTTCGTGTCCAGCACCACTCTCACGTCGAGCGCACTGCGTCTATCGCCGCCGCGACGTCCGACCGGCGCATTCCGGCCCGACGCGCGGCCTGACGCGCGCGTGCAACGATCGTGTCGAAGTCCTGCATCGTGGGCGCGCGGACACGCTGCAGCACGATGGTGTCGCCGTCGCCGAGCACGACGAACTCGGAGCCCGGATCGAGGCCCAGCCGGCGCCGGATGGCCTCTGGAATCACGATCTGTCCCTTCGAGGAGAGCCTCGTGGTGGTCACGGGTTTCACAGACTCATCTTACCAGTAAGAGCTACAATCCGAGCGTGTCGACCCTTCGACTCCTGGCGCTCGCGGTGGCTCTCGTCTACGCCGCCATGGTGTACGGGGGCGGCTGGCTCAAGGGCGACTACGACCTGGTCAGCCAGTTCACGAGCGAGTTGACGACGTCGGGGACGCCCTGGGCGCGTGCGATCGCGGCGAGCCACGTGGCGTGGGGGATGCTCGGGCTGGCCCTGCTGTGGGTCGCGGCACCGATGGCGCCGCTCGCCGGGGTCGCGCGGGTCGGCTACTGGCTGCTGGCCTCCGAACCCGGCGTCTGGATCGGCTCGGCGTTCCTGCCGTGCGACCCGGGCTGCCCGGTCGAGGGGAGCCTGACACAGGCGCTCCACAACTGGTGGGCCGCCGCCACGTTCCTGGCGACCACGGTCGGGCTTCTGCTGCTGGCCTGCAACCGGGCCGTCTCCCGGACGGCGAAGTCGGCGTGGGCGCTGTTGGCGGTGTTCTGGGCCACCACCTTCGTCCTGATGCTCGTGCCGCATGCGGCCCCGGTGCGCGGGCTGATTCAGCGTCTGGGAGAGGGCACGCTGTACGGCAGCCTGTGCGTCGTGGCGTGGAGGCTGCCGGCAGCAAGAGGGGACCGACCCCGCGGCGTGTCTGCCGGCGCCGGCATGGCTTGACGGCCGTAGCCTCAGGTAACTACGTTGGTGCGATGAAGACGTCAGGTGTCCGCGAGGCGCACGCAGAGCTCGAACGGCGCCCACCCGCCGGCGCCGTGCGGCTGGGCGCCCCGAATCGCCCCGAGGTCTATCCACTCTCGCCAAGCCGCGTACCCTCCGGGACCGTGCAGGAGCTGCTGGACGACATCCGGGGCGAACGGTGAACACCGGCCGCACGAGGTCGTCGAGCCCCGCGTTGGAAGCAATCGCACCTGCGACGGCCGGGCGGGCCCGCGAGTCCGGAGCGGCGTGCTTCGCGCGGGGCAAGCCCTACGTCCATCTCGACGGGAGCGACAACCGCTTCAGCATCGCCGAATGGCCCAACGGGGTGACGGACCGCGAGAACCTGACGACGCGCTCCGTGACCCGGACCTGGCCGGACGGAAGCAGCGAGACGCGGCGCAGCGACGATCCGGCGCTGTGGGGCTACCCGCGCCTCCCCGGCGAGCCCCGCGACGACGCTCGGCGGCACCGCTGGTCGCTGGAGTTCTTCCTGCCGGGTTACGTGGAGGGCATTCGGGAAGGCTGGAGCGAAGACGACGTCGGACGGGCGATCGTCCACGATCTGCCGCGGCGCTTCCACGCGCTGAGCCCGGAGCGGCAGCGGGAGGAGCTGGCGCGGCGCGTGCCGCTGACGCACACGCGGTGGGACGCCCTGATCGCCGCCATGGTGGAGCACGTCGCGTGGCTCCACGGCCACCCGGCGCCGGAATGGGTGGACGAGCCGGAGCGGTTCCTGGAGATCACCTGGGTCATGGCGCACACACGGCAGGCGCGGCTGGAGTCCGTGTGGTACTCGCCGCCGGCGTTCATCCGGCACGGCGCGATCCCGGATCCCCGAGACCTGGACCACCGGGGAGGCGAGCGCCGTGCATGGCTCCCTTGACCGGAACACCCTTGTCGAGTTGCTCGAGGAGGTCGACCGGGAGCTGCAGTTCCGGCGGGCCCGGGCGCAGATCTACGTCATCGGCGGGGCGGCCATGAGCCTGGCGTATGCCCGGGAGCGAACGACAGCCGACATCGACGCGCGTGTCGAGAAAGGCCACTCCGCGCTCCTGGAAGCCGTGCGGACGGTCGCCCGCAGGCGCGGGCTGCCCGACAGTTGGCTGAACGAGCAGGCGACGACAGCGATTCCGCGGACGATGGACGGCAACCCGAGGACGCTGTACGCGTCGGAGCACCTCACGGTGACGGGAGCGTCGCCGCGACACCTGCTTGCGATGAAGCTCCAGGCAGGACGAACGAAGGACGAGCAGGACATCGCCGTGCTGGTAGCCGAGCTCGGGCTGGCCTCGCCCGCGGAAGCGATGGCCGTGCACGACGAGCTCTTCCCGGACGAGCCGCTCGACCGAGCGAAGCGCGAACTCATCGAGCGGGTGTTCGGCAACCTGTGAGGCGTGGCTACCCCTCGTCTTCTTGCGCTGGCGGTGTCCGCGGCCTGCGCGGGCGTGGTTCGCGGGGGCGGCTGCCCGCGGTAGGGCACCCCGGTTAGAATGCCGCGGGCGGCACGGCCGGCCTTCCGCGACATGAAGGGACTGATCCTCAGCGGCGGTCGCGGCACGCGCCTCCGGCCGCTGACCTACACGAGCGCCAAGCAGCTCGTGCCGGTGGCGAACAAGCCGGTGCTGTTCTACGGCATCGAGACGCTCGCCGCGGCGGGGATCCGCGACATCGGCATCGTGGTCGGCGACACGCGGACGGAGATCGAGGCGGCGGTGGGGGACGGCTCCGCGTGGGACGTGCGCGTCACCTACCTCCCGCAGGACGCGCCGCGCGGGCTGGCCCACGCCGTGCTGATCGCCGAGCCCTTCCTCGGCCGCGAGCCGTTCGTCATGTACCTGGGGGACAACCTGCTGGCGCACGGCATCGTGCCGCTGGTGGAGGAGTTCGCGGCGACGCGCCCGGCCGCGCAGATCCTGCTGACCCCGGTGGCGCAGCCGGAGCTCTACGGGGTGGCCGAGACCGAGGGCGAGCGCGTCGTGCGCCTGGTCGAGAAGCCCGCCTCCCCGAAGAGCAACCTGGCCCTGGTGGGCGTCTACATGTTCGGCCCGGAGGTGTTCGACTCCGTGAAGCGGATCCGGCCGAGCGCGCGCAACGAGCTGGAGATCACCGACGCCATCCAGGACCTCATCGATCGCGGGCTCGAGGTGCGGCGGCACGTCGTCGACGGCTGGTGGAAGGACACCGGGCACCTGGAGGACATGCTGGAGGCCAACCGTCTCATCCTCGACAGCCTGCCCCGACGCATCGAGGGCGAGGTGGACGACGCCTCGCGCCTGGAGGGCAAGGTGGCCGTCGAGCCGGGGGCCGTCGTCACGCGGTCCGTGGTGCGCGGCCCGGTCATCATCGGGCACGGCGCGCGCATCTCCGACGCCTACGTCGGCCCGTTCACGGCGATCATGCGCGACGTGGAGATCAGCGGCTCGGAGGTGGAGCACAGCATCGTGATGGAGGGAAGCCGCATCACGGGGCTCGCCGGCCGCGTCACCGACAGCCTGATCGGCCGCAACGTCACCATCGCGCGGCAGCCGGGGAAGCCGCGGGCGCTCCGCTTCATGCTGGGCGACCGCTCGGAGGTGAGCCTCCCCTGAGCGGGGCGGGGCGAGTCGGCACATGCCGGAGAACCCGCAAGCCGGGACCCGTGGCCGGCTGCAGCCTGCAACGGGTCGAGGTTGATCGACGAGCACGACCCGGAGACGGAAGCGCGGAGCCAGACCGAGGCGGAGAAGGGGAGCCGTGGCCGAGGCCGTTCAGTACGAGCAGCCGACGACGGAGCCGATCGACGGCGTCACGACGAAAAAGCTGCGCCTCGTCCCGGACGAGCGCGGCTGGCTGATGGAGATCCTGCGCGCCGACGATCCCTTCTTCGAGCGCTTCGGACAGGTCTACGTCTCCGCCACCTACCCCGGCGTGGTCAAGGCCTGGCACTACCACGAGCGGCAGGTGGACCACTTCGCGTGCGTGGCGGGGATGATCAAGCTGGTGCTGGTCGACCGGCGCGAGGGCTCGCCCACCCGCGGCCGCATCAACGAGTTCTTCCTCGGCACGCGGAACCCGATGCTGGTGCGCATCCCCAACCTGGTCCACCACGGCTGGAAGTGCATCGGCCTCGAGCCGTCGCTGGTAGTCAACGTGCCGTCGGAGCCCTACCGCTACGACGACCCGGACGAGTACCGCGCGGCGCCGCACGGCACGCTCCCCTACGACTGGGCGCGCAAGGACGGTTGAGCAGGACGGTTCGGAAGGATGGTTGAGGTCGTCGTCACGGGCGGTGCCGGCTTCATCGGGAGCAACTTCGTCCACCACGCGCTCGACGCGCACGCGGACTGGCGCATCACCACGCTCGACGCGCTGACCTACGCGGGGCGTCGCGAGAACCTGGCCGACCTCGACGACCATCCGCGCCACCGCTTCGTGCACGGCGACATCACCGACGCCGCCGTCGCCGGGCCCCTGGTGAAAGGGGCGGAGATCGTCGTCCACTTCGCCGCCGAGACGCACGTCGACCGCTCGCTGGAGAGCGCCGGCGCCTTCGTGCAGACGGACGTCTTCGGCACGTTCGTGCTTCTCCATGCAGCGCGCGAGGCGCCCGACCTCCGCTGCTTCGTGCAGGTCTCGACCGACGAGGTCTACGGCAGCGTGGCCCAGGGTTCGAGCCGGGAGACGGACGAGCTGCGGCCCCGCAACCCCTACGCGGCCAGCAAGGCGGCGGCCGACCGGCTGGCCTACAGCTACTGGGCGACCCACGGCGTGCCGGTGGTCATCACGCGGGCGTCGAACAACTACGGGCCGCGCCAGCACCCGGAAAAGCTCATCCCGCTCTTCGTCACCAACGCCATCGGGCAGCGGCCGCTGCCGCTCTACGGCGACGGCCTGCACGTGCGCGACTGGCTGCACGTCGACGACCACTGCCGCGCCATCGACCTGCTGATCGAGCGCGGCAGCCGCGGCGACGCCTACAACGTCGGGGGCGGGAACACGACCACCAACCTCGACCTGACGCACCGCATCCTGCGCGCCCTCGACCGGCCGGCGTCGCTTATCGCCCCGGTGGCGGACCGCCCCGGCCACGACCGCCGCTACGCGCTCGACACCGCGAAGCTGCGCGCGCTCGGCTGGGAGCCGCGGACGGCGTTCGAGGCCGGCCTGACCGCCACCGTCGACTGGTACGTGCGCAACGAGGCCTGGTGGCGGCCCATCACGGAGGGGAGCCCCCACCGCGTCTACTACGAGCGGCAGTACGGCCGGCGGGAGCGCCCGGCGTCGGCCTGAGCCAGCGCGCCGCCGCGGGCCGCAGGGAGTCTGCGCCGGCTACCGCGCCGCACGACGCATCGGCCGACTGCCCGGCGGGGCGGCGACCAGGGTCGCCACCGCCGGCAGGACGACGAACCAGGCCCGCAATCGTCGCGATCGGGAGGGAGAGCATCGCCGTGAAGCTCATCGTCTTCGGGGCCACGGGCAAGACGGGGCAGCACGTCTGCCGGATCGCGCGGGAGCGGGGCCACGACGTCACCGCGTTCACGCGCTCGCCGCACAAGATCGACGGGGCCGCCGGCCTGCGCGTCGCCCAAGGCAACGTCCTGGACGCCCCCGCGGTCGCGGACGCGGTCGCCGGCCACGACGCCGCGATCGTGGCGCTGGGCAGCACGGGCCTCCGCGACGGGACGACCCTAGCCACCGGGACGCGTCACGTGGTGGACGGCATGACCCGCCACGCGGTCGAGCGCCTGGTCGTCCTCTCCGCCGCGGGAGTGGGGGAGAGCTGGAATCAGGTCTCGCTGCTGGCCCGCGTGATGTTCGGCACGCTGCTGCGCAACATCCTGGCGGATCACACCGCGCAGGAAGCGCTGGTGCGGGCCAGCGCCCTCGACTGGACCCTCGTGCGCGCCGCCGTCCTCCACGACGGCCCCGCCGCGAACGACGTCACCGCCACCCGCACGGAGATGGTGGACCGCATCGCCCGGGCCGACCTCGCGGCCTTCCTCGTCCAGGAAGCGCGCGACGGCGCCTACCGCCGGCAGGCCATCGCGGTCACCTCGTAAGCAGGCTGGGTTGCCGCAGATCTTCCCGATCCATGACCTTCCTCCTGCGCGACGGGCGCTTGGAGCCGGTCGTGCGCCCCGCGCGACGCTGGAGGCCGGCGGCGTCGGCGCCGCCGACCCGAGACCCGGCCATCTCCTGGCGGGCCAGTACGAGGGTCCGGTGCTCGGCCGCGTTGTTCACCGACGAGAGCATGGTCCGAGGCAGACTGGCGGCGGGAACACGACGCGGTCGTCCACCACCCAGCCCGGCCACGCTGTCGGCGTGCAGCGAGATCACCCGTTCCCCTTCAACCTCCGGTTCCGTCGAAATGTAGGGGCTGGTGCGACGCCCCTTGACGACAGAGTCCCGCCAGTCCTTCTTGTGCGGGAAGCCAAGCCGGCTCTTTGCCTTGGAGCGGTTGATGTGGACCATCTTCTCGCTGACGATCTCCAGCGCGCCCAGGGTCCTGATGGTCGAGTCCTGTCGGTACCGCAGTTCCAGCTCGTAGCGGAGGAACGTCATCGATGCCTTGGCCGTCTGGCCGAGCTCGTCTTCGCCCTCCTCCGGAATCAGGAACTCCGCGGCGAAGCTCATCCGCTCGGCGACCCGATCGCCCGCACGCCGAAACAGACCCCACACGTCACCCCGTCGGGAGTCCCCGCCTCGGACGATGGATGCCGCCTCCATCAGGGGCTTCTCCGCCAACCCGGCCAGAAACGAGATGGCGTCGAACAGGTTGGACTTGCCGACACCGTTCGGTCCCGCGACGCACGTGAAGGGTCCCAGCCGGACGTCGATCCGGTCCAGGTTCTTGAAGCCGTCGATCTTGAGCCGCGTGAGCACCGCCAGGTCACCTCGGAAGTCGCCGCCTGCCCTCGCTCAACTGTACTACGCGCTCCGCTTTCGGCTGGCCGATCCCGCGGGAGAACCGCCTCGGGCGTCTGGACGAAGGTCCGCCCCTCTTGGCGGCCGGAGCGAGCGGCGCGCGGCGGGGCCTACGGCAGGCAGGCCAACGCGGTCGCGCACCAGGCCTGAGAAGGAACAGTGGTCGTTCTCGAGGCGTCGTCCCGAGCCTCGACGTCAGGGCCGACCGGCCGTCGCGGCGGCGCGCTCCTCGGCGCGGTGGCCGGCCAGGATGCCGGTCATACCGTAGTTGCCCTCGTGGCAGGCGAACTCGAAGAGGGAACCCTCGCGGGTCGTCATGGGGACCGCCGCCGTCCACGGTGCGGTGTAGACGGCGGGGTCGTCGACCGTGACCCGGTAGTCGATGGCGTCGGGGCCGCGGCGGGTGAAGCGCTCGACGACCCGCGCCGCGGCGCTCGTGCCCAGGGTGATGACGCCGAGGCCCCGGCTGATCGTGGTCTGATCCACGGCGCGCAGGTTGGTGGTCTCGACCACCAGGGTGTCGCCCTCCCACCGCCCGCGCGAATCTCCCAGCCACTGCCCGATCCGCGGATCCACGTGCGGCCGCCCGTCCAGGGGGATGATCCGCGCGTCGTGGATCATCTCGGCGAGGACCACGACGTGGTCGGGCGTCTGCAGGATCTCGTAGTTGTGGTTGTAGAAGTTGCCCATCATCGTGCCGGGCAGCCCGCGGGTGATGCAGCGCTCGAAGAGGTCGCGGCTCTCCGGCCCGTCGGCGGGAGCCGTCTTCCAGGCCGCCCCGAGCCGATCCCGCACCTGCTGCCCTTCCGGGGTCAGCGGCGGGAGCCGCCCGTCGGGAGGATCCACCAGCAGGGAGGTGCGCCGCAGCAGCACGCCGCGCTCGCGCCAGTACTCGTTGTGCGAGCCCGTGCTGCCGGCGCGGGGCACGGCGTCGGTGGTGGTCTCGAGGGTGAACTGCCGGAACCGCTCGGCCCGCTCGGCCTCGGTCAGCACCGACTTGCCGGCGAGGTCGCGCGGTCGCTCCAGCGGCGTCGCGGTGACGTTGGTCCAGGTGCCCCGGAGGTCGGGGTGGCCCCACGCGGTCCGCGGCGCGGGCTGGACGGTCGCTTCGACCGCAAGCAGCAGCAGGGCAGCGAAGACGATCGCGGCTCGCATGGGTCCACCTCGGGTCGGACGGCGCCGGGGCGCTCACCCCGCGGCGTCCGAAGCGAAAGGGCTACGCCCTGCGCGGCCCGTTTCGCTGACCATAGCACGCGGGCTGCCCTGCGCCGCCGCAGCGCGCGGCGAGCACCGCGGCGGCCGCGATCGGCCCCAGGATGACGAGCTCGCGAGCGACCGACCGCAGGTTGTGCCACCAGCAGTCGGCGAGCCAGTACTCCCGGCAGACGCGCAGGAACAGGTGCGCGTCCGAGAGGTGGAACTCCCGGCTCCAGGGCCACAACGCCATGACGCCGTGGGGGGCGCTGGGGTCGGCCCCCAGCCAGTCGAGCAGGACGTGGCTGCCGTACGCGGCGGCCGCCGCTGCCGCAACGCAGGGTCCGGCGGAGCGCGTCCAGGCGCCGGCGACGGCCGCGGCGATGAGCATCGCGCCCACGCTGTGCGCCGGGCCCCTGTGGATGCCCAGCAGCAGGTCGAGGTCGGGGATCGTGGCCAGGCACGCGATGGCGGCCAGGCCGCGCCACGGGCCGATGCGGGCCAGGAACCGCTCAAGCTCGCGCGGCTGGCGCCGCCCCGGCCGGAACCGGGATGCGGCAACGACGAGGCAGCCGGCAGCGACGCCGCCGAGCGCGTGCCCGATGGGCGTCGGCATCGCTGCGGATTCGGACGGTGATGTACCAGGCGGCTGCGCGCCCTCACGGGCGCGTTGGGGGTCCCTACTCCGCGGGCTCCCGCGGCGGCAGCAGGATGCGCTCGAGCGTGAGGAGCCTCTGGTCGACCTTGCCGAAGGCGATCTCGACGTTGCGCAGGCGGGTGTCGAGACCGTCCATGCGGGTGCCGAGACCGTCCATGCGGGTGTGGAGTTCAGTGCGGAGACCGTCCATGCGGGTGCCGAGTTCAGTGCGGAGACTCCGTACGTCCTCCCGGACGCTCCGCACGTCCTCCCGGACACTCCGCAGATCCTCGCTGACGCCGCCAAACAGCGTCACAACGACCGCGATCACAGCCACGGCAGACCCGACCACCGAAGCGGCTACCGCGACGCCGGTCCCGACGATCCACTTGGTGTCCGTGCTCACTGAAGGCAGCCTACCACGTCCCGGGTTCGCCGGCCGGCGCCGGCCCGTCCCCCCGCTGCACGGTAGGCCCGCCTCCCGGCTCTACGAGTCCGCGCGCGCGTACGTCGCCTCTACCGCCACCGCTTCCTCGCCCTGCGGCGTGACGTTGTGCATGACGATCGCGAGCGCCGACCCGTCGCCGGGTCGAATCGCGATCCGCCAGCCCCAGTCCGGGCCGGGCGGGACGGCGTAGCTGCCGCGCACCGCGATCGCCCCGTCGGGCTCGACGGCGCCCTCGCACGCCAGCACCCCGTCCGCCATGTGCCAGGAATCGATCCAGTGGACGGTCGCTCTTCCCGGCCCGGACTGGAAGCCGACGAGCAGCGAGCCCTCCTGCGCGGTGCCCTGGTAGCTCCAGGTGTAGTCCAGGCGGAGGAAGCTCCCGCCCAGCAGGGGGGTGAGCACGGCCGTGGACGCGGAGTCCTCCGGCTTGCCCGTGTGGGGATCGTGCAGGCGGTTCGAGCCCTGCCAGCGCCCGGCGCATCCGGCGAGACGGTCCAGTGGATTCACGTGTGGAGGATATACTCACCGCGTCTTGACAGCGATCCTCTACCGGGGTTCGGGCAGAACCGAGGTCCGGCACGGGCCGGCCAGTAGCGGATCCCGTTCACACCAATTCCCGGAGGAAAGTCGATGCGTGCACGCTACTGTCTCGTCGTTCTCTGTCTCGCCGCCCTCGCGCTGACCGCGGCCCCCGCCGCCGCCCAGACCGCGGACCGTCCCACGCTCACCAGCGGCGCCGCCATGACGATGATCCACGGCTGCCTGAGCAAGGCCGCGGAGGAAGGGTGGCGCATGCACATCGCCATCATCGACAACCATGGCAACCTGCGGGCCTACCATCGGATGGATGACGCCCAGCTCCTGTCGCACGACATCGCGATGGCCAAGGCCCGCAGCTCGGCCCTGAGCCCGCGGTCGACGGAGGAGTGGGGCCAGGCCGCCTTCGGCAACGGCGTCTCCCCCGTCGCCTTCGTGCCCGGCCTGAACTTCTTCCAGGGCGGGCTGCCGATCAGGACCGCCGACGGCCAGCACCTCGGCGGCATCGGGGTCAGCGGCGACTCGGGCGCCAACGACGCCATCTGCGCCCAGGCGGGCATCGAAGCGGCCGGCCTCAACTAGGAGTCGCGGGGGGCCGTGGCGCGTCGCGCGCCATGGTCCTCCCGCGTCGTCCGAAGCATGAGCCGTCCGATTCTCCGCGTGGCGCTCGGAATCGCGTTGGGCACCGTCCTGCTGGCGGCCCAGCCGCCGGACGCCGGTCTCGAGATCTACTGGATCGACGTGGAGGGCGGCGCCGCCACGCTCATCGTCACGCCGGCGCGGCAGTCCATCCTCATGGACGCGGGGTGGGACCGGCCCGACGAGCGGGACGCAAGGCGCATCCAGGACGCCCTGCGCGACGCGGGGGTGGACCGCATCGACTACTTCATCGCGTCCCACTTCCACGGCGACCACGTCGGCGGGCTGCCGGCCCTGGCCGCCCGGGTGCCCATCGGCCGGTTCGTGGACCACGGCGACAGCGTGGAGCAGTCCACCGCGCCCGGTCTCGCCGCGTGGAACGCCTACCGCAGCGTCGCCGAGGGCCGGCGCCGCACCATCGCGCCCGGCGACAAGCTGCCGCTCCGGGGCCTCGAGTTCTCGTTCGTGCTGGCCGGCGGCCGAACGCTCGACCGGCCGCTCCTGCCGCTCGGCCCCAATCCGCATTGCGACGGCACGGAGATCCACCCGGGCATCGACCCGGGCATCTATCCGGAAGAGGGCGGCGAGAGCGCGCGGAGCGTCGGCTACCTGGTGTCGCTCGGGGCCTTCCAGTTCCTGAACCTGGGGGACGCGACCCCCAACGTGCAGTACGCGCTGGCCTGCCCGGAGAACCTGCTCGGGGAGGTGGACGTCTACCAGGTGCCGCGCCACGGCAACGAGGTGGCGCCGGAGCTCACCTGGGCGCTGGCCCCGGCGGTGGCCGTCATCAACAACGGCCCGCGCAAGGGCGGCAGCGCCGAGGGCTTTCGGGTGGTGGCCCGCAGCCCGCGGCTGGAGGACATCTGGCAGTCCCACCGGCCGCCGGACGCCGCTGCCGCCTACCGCGCCCCCGACGACCTGACGGCCAACCTCACGGCCGAGGACGACTGCCGCGGCCACTGGATCAAGGCCACCGTCGACCCCGAAGGCCGCAGCTACTCGCTGACCAACGGCCGCAACGGCGCCAGCCGAGCCTACCTGTCGCGGTAGCGGGCAAGCCGGCCGGCGCCGGCCCGTCCGCAGCGCAGTAAGGAAGCCTGGCTCGCGCAACAGGTCAGCGCGGGAATCGGGGGATCCCGTAGCTGCCCCGGATGCCGCCAATCCAGATCTCGTCATTCACCTCGATGGCCACGGTGCCGATCTGGAAGAACTCGTTGCCCTTGTAGTCCACCAACTGCTCGACCTCGAACGTCGTCGGATCGACCTCGGCCACGCGAGCGGCCGACAGCTCACAAGGATCATCGCCTTCACACCGGGTCACGTGCCCGGCGGCGATGACCTTGCCGGCGGGTCCCCAGCGCACGTTGTCGACATTGAAGCCAACCGGAATCCGGTCGACGCGCGGGGGCGTCTGGCCGCGTGACACCCGCACCAGCGCCCGGTCGCTCCAGCCCCCGACGTAGAACCACTGCCCGTCCTCCGAGGACACGAGACCGTTGGGACCGGGCATCCGGCTGCCCGGCACTTCGATCCAGTCCGTCGTGGGATGCCATTCCCAGAGCTCCCCGCCTTCGCGGTCGAAGTTCGTCGCGCCGAGATAGCCGTCCGGCAGCGCCGTAATGGAGTTGATGCGGGCCGTGCCCTCCGGGGCCGGGATGCACCCGATCCACTTCATCGTGGGCACGTCGCCGCCGACGTCCAGCGCAAAGACCTCGATGGCCTCGCGCGCGCCGTGACCGACCACGTAGAGCGTATGCACGTCGCCGTCGCCCTCCCGCAGGGTCAGCCCATGCGGCTGGAACACGTCGTTCGGACCGGGGCAGGCGCCATAGGTATCCCGGTCGTGCTCCGGCGGCAACCCTCCCGCGGGAAAGATCTCCTGGACGCTGTGATCCCGAAGGCTCACCGCATAGACGGGACCTTCCGAATCGGAGTAGCGTCCCGATGCGATTACCCAGTCGCCCGGAACCTCGTAAAGATCCTCCGGATTCGTCGTGCCGCAGACGAACTTCACATCTCCGTCCGGATCGCACGTCTGGGCCCCGAGAGGGAGCCCGCCAACGAGACCCAACACCGACGCGACGAGCACGAGCACTCGCAACATGGCTTTCCTCCAGACTGTCATGACGCGATGAAGCATACCACCACCGTCGGCGAGCGCCATGACCTGAGACAATCAGGGAATCGAAGATAACTGGTTTCCGATCTGAACCCAACCGGCCGAGCCGCTGTCTCCACCTGTGGCCACTCCATCCGTCCTCCTCGTCAGAACTGCCAGCCCTCACTCTCCATGAACTCCTCCAGGTTCATGCACCGCACATCGAAGTGTCGACAGATGTTCGGTATCTTGGCCGCGTTTGGCGCCTCGCTCTCCAACGTGACGACCGTGGCCCGGCATACCGCGGCCTTCGCTACAACGAACGGATCGGCATTCAAGCCACCCTTCTGGATCTTTCTCAGTTCAATGTTCTGCCGGAAATGCCGGATTCGATAGATCTCCCGGACGAACTCGCCTTCCCTTGCGGTCGGTGTCGTGAAGATTGCCCGGTTGACTTTCATCCATCGCTGATCGACCTGCGCGTACCGATCCAGTTCTCGCGCAACTTCACGCGTGGACGTTACGCTGCCATCCGCCACCAGGCCGTCGAACTGCTCCCATAGCGTCGGAAAGCGCCTGCGATAGAAGTGCTTGAACAGGCTGGACAAGGGGGAGGTGTCGAAGACGTACATGTCAGACGACCTTCCGGCCGAAATAATCCTCCAGCTTGGAGAGGTGCTTTACCTTCGTATCCAAGTAGTCTGCAAGCTCCACTTCCGTGATGCGGTTCTGGTGGTAGCGCGAGAACGCCAAGTTGATGTAGGCGGTCCCCAAATGGGCGATCTTCGTCCAGTAGTGGTTCCCTCCGCCTTCGTCCCGCCGTTGACCCTCCCATCGTCGTGCGCGGCGACGGTATTCCTCGACGGTGACTTGGCCTCGGTCAAGGAAGCGCCTGAGGACGGACTCTCTCGACACGCTGTAGCGCTCGGCGAGCGCCTCGACGCGATCGTCGGTGGGCGCCGACTTGCTGGCGTCGGCGGCGAAGCGCTCCTCCGGGAGGAGAAACTCAGCCGCAAACTGGTTGCACGTCGCTTCGATCGAGCGGCCCGAAGCGGGGCCTGCAGCGGGGGGATCATCGCCAAGCACGTCAATCCCGCTGGTGCGGAAGAGCAGGTGGCCCAGTTCGTGAAACAGCGTGAAGATCTCCCGAGTTCTCACGGAGTTGTTCACGTAGATGAGCGGAAACACGGTGTCATAGAGACAAAAACCTGCGTAGTCGTCGTCAAGGAACGCATCCTTGAAGACGGCCACACCGTGCTGCTCCAGCACGTCGCGCCATCTGGCGAACGCGTGCTCGCTGTCCGGCCAGTCCATCTGCTCTTCCAGCGGTACCGCGAGGTAGTCCCGCACTCGGAGAGCCATGCGCCGGACGTCCATGTTCCGCGAGAAGCGCAGGTCGTTCAGAATGAAGCGCTCCGCGGGGTTTCGACCGTCGTTCAACTCGGCCAGGTTCACCCGGAGGGCCGTGGCCTTGCGCAGCAGGAAGCGGATGCGTCGCGGTAACGCATCGAACTGAACACTCGGCACGTTGCGGAAGGACTGTCGAATCGGAGGCTCGTCCGGTGGTTCCGGGAAGAAGAAGACGGCAATCGGTACTGTGAGTTTCTCCGACAGCCGTTCGAGCTGCGGGTAGGTTGGGAACGCTGCTCCGCTTTCCCACGTCGCGATTCCGCGGAACTCCGGAATCAACTCCTGGAGGGAGAAGCCGGCGCGCTCACGCGCCCATCGCAGAAGCTCCGGAGTGATGGGTATGCCTTCTCTAGCCACGGGCGACCCCTCGGTCACGGTGCGTCATCGTGGCGGCCACGGACACCGCCACTGGTCGCAGCATGATTCATGCCAAGCCACATCGAGTCCGCACAAGCCTCGATGCGCTTGCCGGCCATGGAGCGGGCCAGCAGGCGCGGCGTCACGACCCCACGCGCGCCAGGAAGAGCACACCTCGCTATCGTACGTCTTCGAGCAAGAACAGGGGCTTGGCGTCAGCGCCGGACGGCTATCGGTCGGCAGCGGCAGGCGGGCTGGCGGCGAGGCAGGTACCGCCGCCGGGCACTTCCCAGCGCGGCGGCGTCATGAGGTCCGCGGCGCGGAGCCGGCCGCCGCGGGCGGTGAGCCAGTTGACGACGGCGTCCCGGACCAGCGGAGCCATCGCCAGCGACGCTTCTCGCCGCGTGACGGCGGCGTCGCGGGTGGCGCGCGCGGCGAAGAAGTCCGTGGCCGCCACGACGAGCGTCTCGGTCGGGCCGACGGGCACCCTCGAAGGCCAGACGATCGCGAGCTCCGGGTGAACCCCGTCGCACGCCACCCGCACGCGGACGCCGGACACGCTGGGGATTCCGCCCCAGCCGCGGGCCAACTGGCGCGCGAGGGCCTGCCGCACCTGCGCCCCGGTCATGACCAGCGTCGCGATGCGATTGTCGAAGGGGAACACGTCGTAGAGCGGCCCGCGGGTGAGCGCCCCGGCGGGGAGACCCGCCCGCAACCCCCCGCGTCGAGCCCCCATGCCGATCGCGAGATCGGCATCCGGCACGGCGGCCCGCATGGCGTCCGCGAAGAGGTTGCCAACGGGCGATTCGACGCCGTCCCGGTTCCGTGCGAATCGCGACTCCAGCGTGATGCCGAGCGGCTCGGCGCGCCAGCGGTTCACCCGATCGAGCTCCGGCTGCATCGCGGCGACGATGGACGCGTCGGGCCGGACCGGCGCGCCCTCGTAGGTCGGCGCGGCGCCCCCGGTGGCGCAAGAGCCGTCGGGGGCGACGGCGGCGCAGACCGCCTGGGGCGGGAAGAGGCGAGACGACACCACCCCGGCCCCGCGCTCGACCGTCAGGTCCAGACGGGCGAACGACCTCCCCCACGACCAGGCCTGCACGATGGGGATGCCCGCCACCTCGTGCGCCAGCGCCCGATGGCTATGGCCGGCGACGATCCCATCGACGAGACCGGCCGGCAGGCGCCGGGCCAGGCGGAAGATCTCGGAGTTGTCGTCGCACGAGGTGAGGTCGGCGGGATCGTCGAAGCGCGCGCACTCGCCGCCGGCGTGTGCGAGGACCAGCACCAGGTCGGCGCCGCGCCGGCGCAGGCGCCGCGCCTCCCGCTCGACGGTGGGTGCGAGCGCCGTCGTGTCGAGCCCCCCGACGTTGGCGGCGAGCGTCCTCGTCAGCCCGTCGTAGGTCATCACCCCGACGATGCCCACGCGGAGCCCGGCGGCGCCGACGATCGCCGAGGGCCGGACGTTGGGCCACGCCACGGGACGCCCCGTCGCGGCGTCGATCACGTTCGCGGCGAGAAACGGAAAGCGGGCGCGCGCGGCCGCGGCCTTGAGCGCCCCGCGCATGTCGCTCGCCGCGGGCCCGGTCGCGGTGTCGACCGCCCCGTACTCGAACTCGTGGTTGCCGATGGCCAGCGCGTCGTAGCCGAGCGCGTTGTAGGCGTCGACCACCAGCAACCCTTCCGAGATGTCGGAGGTAACCCCGCCCTGGAAGGTGTCGCCCGCGTCCAGCAGCAGCACCGCGCCGCCGTCGGCCGCCCGCGCCGCGCGCAGGTTGCGCAGGTAGCCGCCCAGCAGCGCGAGGCCGCCGTGCCCTTCGCGCGGGAACACGCGACCATGGAGGTCGGTGGTGCCGACGATGGAGAGCGTGACCCGCCCGGGCGTGGCGCCCGGATCGGGTGCGGGATGCTGCCCCGCCGAGGACCATCCCGCGAGCAGCGCGCAGGCCGCGACGAGCGCGGTCCCGCCGACGAGCCACCGGCGCAGGGACGCCAAGTCTGTCATGTCTGCCGCCCTGAGCATACGGGAGTGGCTCACTCGTCGTCGCGAATGACGCCCGTCAGGCGCGGATTCAGCAACCTCCAGCGCTGGCCGATGCGGTCAAGGTCACCGTTGAGCACGACCGGCGCCCGGTCATGGTGGGCTTGAATCGCCCGCTCATAGTCCACTCGCTCGAGAACCACCTTGACCGACTGTCGTTGGCCGTCGATCGTGGTCGCCAGCCCGATGATTCCGTCGTCGTCGTCCTCCCCCCGCTTCAGGAGCCGGACGAAACCGTAGAGAACCGCATCCGGTCGCGGAGCACGGTCACGGAGTGAGCGCGCCGCTTCGCGCAAGAGAGCTGCATCCGCCTGGCCGAATCGAACGACGTTGCTCGCGGTCGCGAGCGGCCGTGTCTGAGCCCACGAGACGCCGACGTCGAGCGCCGGGAACGGTTCGACGAGCCGGACCAGGGCCTCGCACAGATTGGCGCTCACACCCTGAGCAACTGCGTCTCCGAAGGCCTCGTTGTCGCCGGCAGCAGTGCGTTCCGTCGCCTGGCGGACCGCGGTGAGGGCCTCGACCAGACGCACCGTCATCCGGCGTTCGATGGGAGCGTTCCAGTCGTCGGCGTCGGGGAACAACAGCTGCATCGGCGGCGGCACGACCGGCGTCAGCAGGGTCACCACGAAGCTGCCGTGGTCCGTTTGCCCCAAGCGCACCCGATTCAGCAGGTCCGACGCCTCCCTGTTTGCACCCGCGCGGTAGACCGGCTGCGGTTCGCGAAGCGAACACGCCGCCGAAAGCAACAACTCCCGGGCGCCGTCGATGAGGCTCACGCCAGCGGTCAACGTGACGCTGCCGTCCTCGCTTTCTGCAGCTCGAACACGGACAACGTCGCGGTCCGTCGTCACCAGAGAGCGATAGACGGTGAGTTCGTCTTGACCCGCGACACTTGCGAACGTGTCGATCAAGGCCGCCACGACGCTCGCGTAATCGCCGAGGCGCTCGGTGCGCGGGACGATGATCTCCGGCCGCGCCTCACCAACGTAGACGTCCGAGTGCGCGCGGTACGGCTCTTGCCGCCTCCAGCCCGCGGCGCGGGCGTAAGCTGACAGGGCCGCCGGCGACACGGCCAACAGCGCACCCCGGTCGTGAATACTGACTCGCATCAGATTTCTCCATTCCGGGACTGCTCGATGAGCGTTTGCAGCGCCTCGACGTCGAAGACGTTGTGTTCCGGAATTCGAACCGTGACGCTCTGTTGCCCTGGCACTTCGTCGCGCCCCTCGAGGCTCAGCCAATAGGCGCGACGCCGCAGAACCAGTTCCTCGGCTGTCACGGTCATCCACTGGGACTCGTCGGGTGGCAAGTCCAGCACCACGAGGAGGCGAGGCGTCTGGGTGGAGATACGCAGGTCGTTGTAGTTCTTGATGGGCAACCGAAACGACAGAACGCCAGCCTGTGGATCGCCGAAACCGATCGTCGCCTTCAGTTGGAGGTCGAGGGCCGGACGGCGCGGACCGCCCGCCTGAATGCGGAGATCGACGCTGTCCCGGTCAGGTTCCGGCACGGAAGCCAGGAAACCCGCGCGTGTCGCCAGGGCTCTCGCGTAGAGGACTGACAACCCCTCCTTCTGATCGGGCTCGGTGGTGAGGGCATCAGTCATGCGATCGCTCCGACGAGGTCCTCGGATCTTGCGGCCGTTGCTCACCCGAGATCAAGCTCTGGAGCAGCTCAACTCTGGGCGGCTCCCGCGGCATCGGCCACGGCCCGGCCCACTCGGGGCGGCGACGGCGCGCATGGGCTGCTTCGATTGTCCCTTGCAAGGTATGACAGGCGGGGTCACGGCCCTGCGCAGCAGCCTGGCAGGCTGCGAGACCAGCCAGGTCTCGAAGTGGGAGAGAGGCCGGCGTCGGTCGTGACGCCCCAGCATGTCGCTGACGGGTCACGCGCCGCCCGAGTCGCCCGCCGCCGCTCCGGCCGGCGTCACCGGACCGCGGTCATCCCGAACGGGCCGGGCGCCGCAGGCCCGTCATCGCCGGTCAGCGACGGATGCGTGCGGACCTCGGCGAAGCCGATCGCCGCCAGCAGGTCGACCAGCTCGCGCTCGTCGTAGCTGCAGGTGGACATCGCGTAGCGCTCGACGCGGGCCGTGTCCGCGTGCACGACGTGCCACCGCTCGGTCGCGGTGCGGCTCGGCGCATCCCAGAACCGTTCCTCCAGCAGCAGGTGGGGCCCCGCCGCGAACAGACCGCTCCGGGCCGACGTCCAGGTGGCCTCCCCGTGTCCGGTGGCGCGCACGGCTTCGGGCGTCTGCGGCTCCAGGACGAGCGTGCCGCCCGGGGCGAGGGCCGCGTGGGCGCGGCTCAGGATGTCGCGGGCGACGGGGCGCGGGAACACGTTGACCTGCCCGTAGACCAGCAGGACCAGGGCGTAGCCGCGTCCCAGGTCGGCCTGCCGCAGGTCCGCCCGCTCGAACGTGCAGTCGAGCGCCTCGGCGGCGGCGACGCTGCGTGCGTGCCGGATGGCGGCAGGCGAGAAGTCGATGCCGTGGCAGCGGTATCCCAGCCGGGCCAGTCGATGCAGGTAGAGACCGGGGCCGCACGCCAGGTCCAGGACGCGCGCAGCATCATCATGGTTGGCCTCGTGGCTGACCTCGTGGTTGACCTGCCCGGCGAGGAACCGGACCTGCGCATCGATGGTCGCCGCGCGCCGGCTGGCCCGGTCGTGCTGCTGCGACAGATGCTCGGCCAGCATCCGCTCGCTGAAGGCCGGATCGTCCCACGGCAGGTTGTCGCCCTCTGCCCAGGGCGTCGCGGGGACCTGTCGATCCAGGATGGACGCCAGCGTGAGGGGCGTCGGGGCGCGCGGCCGTGCCCCGCGAGCGCCGGACCCGGCCATCTGCGCCTTTCGTCTCCGCGACCGTCACGCTCCGGATGGCGGGAACGCCTCGAGGAAGTGGACCTCGCCGTCGAGGGCCCCGGCGGCGACGCCCACCGCGGCCGCCTCCGGCGACGCCATGTAGGCTTCCGCCCGGGCGCGATCCTCGACCTCGAGCAGGAAGAACACCTGGTCGGGCGCGTCGACCGAGCGCCACACGTGCTTGACGGTCATTCCGGCCGCGGCGCCCGCGGCGGACTGCGCGTCGAAGGCCTCCTTCCACCGGGCGGCGTCCTTCACGCGGTTGCGAACCAGCAGCAGCATCGTCCCCTCTCCGTGCGGTAGCGAGCACCCCGTCGCCCGCTCCGCCGCCGACCGCGCGAACTACGAGCGGCAGTGCGGCGGGCGGAACGTCCGGCGCCGGCCGGAGTCACCCGGCGGAGCCGTCCACCGTCGCCCCCCCGCAGCTCGACCCGGCCCCGGCCGTGCAGCCGAAGCAGTGCCGGCCGGTGACGATGGCGCGCGCCTCGAGGGCGGCGAGGTCGAAGTCGGCGATGTGGCGTGGGGCGGGGCCCCGGAGCGGCAGGTCGAGCATCTGGTTGAAGTCGCAGTCGTAGAGCGTGCCGTCCCAGCCGACGGAGAGCGTGTTGCGGCACATCACCTCGCGCGCCGCGGCGGGGTTGTAGGCGGTGACCAGCCGCTCCATGTAGTCCTCGAGGTTGGACGAGTCGATCAGCCATTCGAGGAAGCGGCTGATCGGCATGTTCGTGATCGTGTGGAGCGCGTCGAAGCGGATGCCGTGGAGCCGGTCGAGCTCGCGCTTCCACTCGCGCTCCAGCGACGCCTGCCCGCCGGGGAGGAAGGCGCCCACGGGGTTGGTCACGAGCACGAGGCGCAGGCCGGAGCCGGGCTGCCCGTAGCCTGCGTTGTTCAGTTTCCGCAGGCCGGCGATGGACTTCTCGAACACCCCGTCGCCCCGCTGCGCGTCGGTGTTGAGCTGCCGGTAGTGGGGCAGCGAGCAGACCACCTCGACGCGGTGGGCGGCGAAGAAGTCCGGGAGGTCGGCGTAGGCCGGGAGATCGAGGATGGTCAGGTTGCAGCGGTCGATGACGTGGCGCCCGAGCGCCGTGCACTGCTCGACCAGCCACCGGAAGTCCGGGTTCAGCTCCGGCGCGCCCCCCGTGATGTCGACGGTCGGGATGGCGGTCTGCCGCAGCGCGGCTAGGCACTGCGCCATCGTCTCCCGCGTCATCACCTCCCGCCGGTCGGGCCCCGCGTCGACGTGGCAGTGCCGGCAGGTCTGGTTGCACAGCTTCCCGACGTTGATCTGGAAGATCGAGATCGCGGTCGGGCGCAGCGGGTGCAGTCCGTCCGCCGCGAGCGCCTCGGCGAACCCCCGCGCCAGCGGCAGCCGGTTCAGCGCGTCCAACTGGGCGCGCGGCGAGGCGAGCGGCAACTGCCGGGCGGCCAGCGAGGGGAGGGTGACGGCCATCAGCGGGGATCCGTCACATCCCCTTCCGCCCTGCGTGGTTGCGCATCTGAACCCCGTGCACCAGCGACGCCCCGCCCCGGATGGCCGACGCCACGTGCACCGCCTCGGTCATCTGGTCGAGGTCGGCCCCCTTCTCGAGCGCGTCCGTGCTGTAGGCGTCGATGCAGTACGGGCACTGCACGGCGTGGGCCACGGCCAGCGCGATCAGCGACTTCTCCCGCGCCGACAGCGCCCCGTCCTCGAACACGGCGTTGTACCAGGCGAAGAACTTCTCCGCCAGCTCCGGCCGGTTCTCCCCGACCTCGGGGAACCGCTTCAGATCCGCGTCGTGGTAGTACGTGTCGTGTGCCATGGTCCTGTCCGCGGCGTCGGGGCGAGGGAACGTCGTCGTGCGCTGTCCCGCTACTGCCACCATAGCACGGCGGCGGTCATGCGCCCTGCCGGGTTGACCGGCGCGCGGTCCAGCAAAATTGGCCCCAGCGGCCGCCATCGCTAACGCAGCACGCCGGTAACGGCCTCGCGCCCCCCTTGTAGCCACGCGCGGCTCCGCCCGGCGGGCTCCCTCACACCGGAACGCCCGACGCGCCGCCGCACGGCGCCAACCATGGATCGCCCTACCCTGTCGAGCTGCCTACGCCCGCCCGCAACGCGTCGCCACCATGGCGAGCGCTTCGCTCCCCCTCCAGGCCCGTTCAAGCGGCGGGTCCGCCGCCTCAGCTAATGTCGTCCCAGTCGTAGTCGCTGTATCGATAGTACGATTGTGGTAATCCGTGTGTCGCCAAGTGATCCTCGAACTGCCACACTGTCGACCGCGCATGTCCGCCAACAAGCGGCCCACGCGACGCACGTCCCACGATCTGCTCAAACAGAATCGGTGACCCGATGCGCGTCGCCAGAACCACATGACGTACCGCAGGACAATCGTATCCTGTGGCCAGGAGTCTCCTATTCACCAACACCGACAGCTCACCGCGCTCGAACGCCCGCAGCCTGTTCCGCCGCGTTGCCTCTCTGTCCCGCGACGATACCGCAACCGCACGTGCCCGTTGACAACGCAGCGCCGCCGCCAACAGTCTCGCGTGGTCCACGCTTTCCGCGAACACAAGAACACGCGACCTCCTTCCCAGGCCGCCCGCTAGCCGAACCACCGCTCGAAACCTATTCATCTCCGATACTGCACCCCCACCCTCCCGACTGTTCACCGGGCGTCGCCCGTCGTCCGTCAGCGGCACGTCCTTGAATGCCACCCGCGCCAACACTCCACGACTCTGCAAGGCCGAGATCGGATCTCGCCCCAATCGGCTGCTCCTCAGCAATCGCCCACCGAAGAAACTCACCAATCGTTCCGTCTCTCTTTCGTTCGTTCGCCCCGGCGTCGCCGATAACCCAATGATCGCCGCGCTCTGCTCCCCTCGAATCTCCTCCAGCGCACGCCGGAAGACCGGCGCCTCGACGTGATGGGCTTCGTCGAAGACGACTACATCCACGTTGGGCATCTTTCCCCTTCGCAGTCGCGACACCATCATCTGTGGTGTTGCCAACACCACGCCTCGCCCTACATCGCTCGGAAACTTCGCGAGCATGTCCGCCCGTACAAGCTCCAAATCCGCTGCGCCCCGGTCCAATCGCCAAACGGATTCCAGCGTCGCGATCGCCTGCTCTAGCAGTTCGCGGGTCGGCGCCAACCACATAGCAAGTCCAGCATCTCCGTTTGTCAGGATCCGCATTAGCGCGACTGCTGCCGTACGTGTCTTGCCGGCCCCCGTTGGCAACGTCAGCAGTCCCACGTTGCGCCCTCTCGGGGCTCGGCACAGATCCTCGACTGCTTCCACCAACTCTCTCTGGTAAGCGAATAGGGGCGGCACCGTGTCCGCGCGTCTCAGACGTATCCGCGCCCGCACCTCTCCGTTGTTCTCGTCCTCGTCCTCGTCCGGACCGCCCGGGCCTCCGTCTGCTGCGACCTCCCCTTCGTACTCGGCCGCAAGCCCGGCAAAGTACCGCTCCAAGTCCCGCCGCATGCTACGGAGATCCATGTTCCCGCCGGCGTCGCCCCTCGCCTATAACCCAAGAACCGTCCAGAGCCACCTCATACGTCGTCTGGCCTCCTCCCAGCTAGCCTCGACGTCGAACTCCTCTTCTCTCGCCTTCAGTATCCGCCCTCCTGCCCCGGCGTCCTTGTCACCGAAGCGTCTCACGCTGCGCCGCACTCTCTTCATATAGCTATTGTCAGCGTCGAGCACCTCTGCCCAAAAGTCATCGAACTCCGACTTCTCGGAGGGAGCCACGCGCTGACCGTACATCTGCATCGCAACAACCCAGAAGATCACGTCTCTCCCTCGCAACGACGCACCCTGCGTGAAATCAATCACGCCCTCAGCCGCTGCCAGCGTCCCCAGCCAGAAACGCTGCCCCTCACCATCGTCATCGAAAAGACAGTCCACCTGCAGAATGCCCGGAACGTTCTCGACCACTCTGTTCAAGCATCCGACAAACTCCTGGGCGCGCTGTCGAACGTGCGCGGCAAACCTGCCCGTCGCCCGTTCGGTGTCACCCACCATTGACTGTTCACCGATGTGTTCCTCTAATCCATTCACTTCCCTTTCGTTTTCGCCTTCCTCGAATGCGTCCGCCAGGTCATTCGACGAGCCAAGGCCGTCCAAATGAGCATCGTCCACCATGATCCACTCACGAAACGCCAGAAAGTAGGCGCGTTGGAACACGACATTGTACGCGAGATTCTTCTTAAGGCTATCGATCTCGGCTTGAAGCTCGCGCAGTCGCCCTTCGCCCACGGGGTTGACTCCGGTCTTCAGACGACCTAGCAGTTGTCGATACTCGACCGTCGCGCGTCCCTCGTACAGATCTCTCTTCTGCTGATAGTACAGCCGGTACCAGTTCGAAAAGTCCAGCGTAAAGGTTCCCTGCGTCTGCCGAAGAACGATGAGATCCCGATACGGCACAAATTCCGTGAGAAGAGATATGAAAACAGGGCTCCAAATAGTTTGGAAAGCGCTTCCGATACGCGCAAGCTCGTTGTTCTCCGGAACCTCCGCGTAATTGAAAGGTTGGAGCTCCAGCTCCTTCAAGTCACCGACGCGTCCCAGCGCTGCAGACATGTCGATCTTCAGCGACAGCTCTAGGGCGCGCACCTGTTGCCTAATCGCGTCGTAATCCATGAAGTTCTGTACCGGTTTCGCGTCCAACAGCTTCGTGATTGCCCAATCGAGTGTCAGGATCGTAATCACGTAAGGGCCTTCGTCGACTTTCGCTTGTTCCGTATGCCAGTCGACAAGCGCCAAGGGTAAGCGCGCTGGGCTTGCCTCCAAGTCGGTCATATCGCCACGCACCGTCTTCCCGACGAGCGCACGAACGCACACGGACGTGGGGTCCTTGTCGTCAAGAAGAATCTGTCTCGTTCGCGTTGGAACCTTAGCGTGCTTGTTGAGGTCGATAAAGATGACTCTCAGCACGTCCACCAACGACTTAACTACCGCAGACTCGTATCCGAACCGCGGGTCGAGGGCAACGAAAATAACAGGAACAGACGTCGCACGCAGGTGCGCGTCCGGGATGCCCGGGTTCTTGACGAACTGCTTGATGGCTGCGAGGCGGTGCTGCCCGTCGAGCGCAACCGCGAATACTTCCTCTGGATTCCATCGAATCTGCCCTGTCCGCGCCTCCGCCTGCGAGAAATCATCCCAAGCACTCCAGTAACCACAAGTGATTGGGCCGACGGTCAGTATTCTCTGGAACCGATCGTCCTCATTGAGTCTTGGGGGCCGCCAACTCCGGTCCGTGGCGAACGCGTGTTCCGTATCTGATAGGCTGCGACCGATAGGGAGAAGTGCTATTGTTAGGGCGTTGAAGAACTGTGGTTCTGCGCCCCGCAGATAGGGTACGATCTGGCGCTCAACCCGAGGCCAATCGACCTCCCGTTGATAGAGTTCGTCCAGTCTCCACTGAACCTCGTCGGAGCCGGGAAAGTCCGCCGCAAGCCGCAGGCTGTCGGCAGCGTCTCGCAAGGACACAATCGTAGAGAAATACGGTATGACCCAGGACGATAGATCGTAGCGGCCATACAGGAAATCGAAATGCGGCGTTCCCGGTATGTCCTCAACAACTCGTCTTCCGTTCATTGGTTTCTGTCCCTCTACGTTAGCCGCGCCTGGATACGTAGCCGGCGACGGAGAACGCCGTCGTCAGGAGTTCGAGGAGCTTCCTCAGGTCAGTTGCCCGTGATTCATTGGGAAACCGAAGGTGGTCCAGACTATAGTATGCTAGATCCAGGTCAGACCAAGTGAGGGCGTGCTCCTGGCGGTGCAATCGCTGACCGAATCCAGTCTCGCCGGAAAGATGGTCCCGTGTGCGTTGTGCTAGGTTGGTGGTCTCGCCGCAGTACAGAGGCGGCGTGAACTGGTTAAGGGTCCGAACGTACTTTGCCAGCCATTCACGCGCCTTCGGGCCGGTCATTAGGGGTCCGAATTGCTGCTGCTTCCGGG
>JAPOWL010000212.1 GCA_026707615.1 Acidobacteriota bacterium
GGCCGGTGCAGAAGTCGATGAACGCGCCCTCGATCGTGTAGCAGGAGACGACGGGCCCGCCCTTCTCCTCGATGAGCTCCACCTTCAGCGGTTCGCCCCGATCGCCGAAGAACTCCTTCGCCTCCGCCTTCGGCATCATCCTGCGTTCGTAGCGCAGGTCGAGCTTGGCCAGCTCGGCCATCTTCCGCTCGATCGCCTCGAGGTCCTCGGGGACGAACGGGCGGTCGACGACGAAGTCGTAGAAGAAGCCCTCGTCGATGGCGGGCCCGATTCCGCACTGCGCCTCGGGAAACAGCGCCGTCACCGCGGCGGCCAGCAGGTGCGCCGTGCTGTGCCGGTAGAGGTCGAGCGCCTCGGGAGCGTCCGGCGTGACGAAGCGCACCTCGGCATCGGTGTCCAGGGCGAACGTCAGGTCCACCATCCGCCCGTCGACCAGCGCGGCCAGCGCCTGCCGGGCGAGGCGCGGCGAGATCTCCGCGGCCAGATCCACGGCGGGCGTGCCCGCGGGCACACCTCTGGTGGAACCATCCGGTAGCGTGACGGTGACCTGACTCATACGGTAGCGGTGACGTCGGGCCGGGCAGCCGGGGCGTGGAAGCTGGTAGGCACGGGCGGACTTGAACCGCCGACCTCCTGCATGTCAAGCAGGCGCTCTAACCAACTGAGCTACGCGCCTATCTTTCGCGGAGAGTGGATGCTTCAGGCCATGAAACGAACGGGCAGTATACCAATGGGCGGAAAGCATCGTCAAAGACCGCCACCCAGGTCTACGCCGCTTCGGCTGCGGTCTCCTGGATCTCCTCAAGGGCTCGCTCCAGGGTCTCGTCCTCCTCCGGCTGAGGCTCGCCCAGTTCCGGCAGTTGCACCGCCACGCCGACTTCCGGCTCGATGCCGAACGGATGGATCGGCTCGCCCGAGCCGGTCAAATAGCGCGCCCAGGACAGCCAGAGTCCGGAGCCGTTCGAGAGCGGCACAAGGCGTTGCAGGCCGGTTCGCCCGGCTGTTCGCTGACCGATCGTCGTCGCCCGGTCGTGTTCGACCAGCGCCGCCACGAAAACCTCGGCCGGACCCGACGATCCGAAGTTGGTCAGCAGCGTCGCCGGCAGCGCGATAACGTCCTGACCGGCCGTCGCCTCCAGGGGCGTGCGGGCATCGCCGTTTTCCTCGCGGATGGCCAGGGTGCCCTCCGCCACGAAGAGGCGCGCCGCCTCGATTGCCGCCTCGTAGGTTCCCTCGGCCGCGCCGCGGACGTCGATGATCAAGTGCGCCGCGCCGTCCGCTTCCAGCATGGCGACGGCATCCGCGATGGCGGCGGCGACGTTCTCGCCGAACGCCGGGATTCGCAGGTAACCGACGTCCTCGGCTTCTTCCAGAAGCCTGCCGCTGACCCCGGCGGGCGCGAGCCGCTCCCGGACGAGCTCGATGTCGTACGGCTCCTGCGTGCTGCCGCGGATCAACGACAGCGTTACCGTCGTGCCCGGCTCGCCGTGCAGCCGCTGCTCGCCTTCGATGACCGACAGCAGGCGAGTGGGGTTCCCGTCGATGGCACGCACGTAGTCGCCCGGTGCGATTCCGGCTTCGGCCGCCGGCGAACCGTCGCGTGCGGCTATCACCTGCAGGTAGTACCGTCGGGTGACTTCGAGACCGACCCTTCCCTCCGCCAGCGGCTGTCCACTCACGATCCAGCGCACCTCGGAGGGGGACAGATAGGCGCTGTCGGAATCGAGTCCCTCCGCCAAACCGCGCAACGCGCCCTCCAGCACGTCGTCCAGGTCGACGAGCTCGACGTAATTGTTCGAGATGAGCGACACCACATCCTCGAAAACACGCAGGTGCCGGTAGGTCTGTTCTTCCTCGCCGGCTGCGGCGCGGCCGTAGTACCCGCCGATGAGCGTGAAGGCGATGAGCGGGATCGACGCGAAGAAGACGATGAGCCGGGTCCTCAAGGGCATGACCTCGCTTTACATGGGCTCTTGACGCCGCGGGCGGCGACCCGCAACGGTCTTGGCGGGAAACCTCCGAGCCACTCGGAACACGAATCGAGAAAATCCATTCTACCGGATTGGCGGCGGGCCGTCGACGGTGAAATCCGGGCCCGATGGACACGGCGTCGGGACGAGACGTACGCTGTATCGAATGGTACGCCACGGGGGGATTGGTTCGTGACCGGGCCGACCCGGCGGGCGCTGGGAATCGACTATGGGGATCGCCGAATCGGACTGGCGGTGAGCGATCCATCCGGGACGCTCGCCCGTCCCTTGAGCGTGGTGGCGCCGCGGGGGTCGCTGCGGGACCGAGCAGCCGCCGTCGCGGCCGAGGTGGCGGAGATGGCTGCCGAGCCGGACGGGCTGGCGCTGGTCGTCGTGGGGGTGCCCCGGGCGCTGAACGGAACGCCGCATGATCTGACCGTGCGCGCCCTTGCCTTCACGGATGCGCTCCGCGCCGTCACCACCGTTCCCGTCAGGCTGCAGGACGAGCGGTTGACCAGTGTCGAGGCCGAAGCCCGGCTCGCGGTGCGTGAGCGCGACTGGCGGAAGCGAAAGATCCGGCTCGACGCGGCGGCGGCGGCGGTCATTCTGCAGGACTACCTCGATCAATGCTGAGGCGACTCCTGCTTGCACTGGCTTGCCTGCTGCTGCTCGGAGCCGGCGCGGCGGCGCTCGTCTGGCAGGAGCTGTTGGCCCGCCTCGATGCGCCGCACGCGGGGATTCCGGACACGGGCGTATTCGTGGACGTGGAGCGGGGCGACTCGGTCGCGGTGATTGGCGATCACCTGGTTGCGGCGGGCGTGGTAGCCGACGAGTGGCTCTTTCGTTTCGCGGTCTGGCGGAGCGGGCGGGACAGGGACCTGCAGGCCGGCGAGTACTTCTTCGACGCGCCCGTGTCGCCGTTGGACGCCGTGGCGAAGATTGCCGACGGCCGCGTTCACCTGCGTCGGATCACGTTTCCCGAGGGCCTTTCGCTGCCCGAGATGGCGGCCATCGCGGAGGCCAGGGGACTGGGGCCCTCGGAGGCGTTCACGGTCGCGGCGTCTCGCGCGGCACTCATCGCCGATCTGGATCCCGAAGCGGGCGACCTCGAGGGCTACCTGTTCCCCGAGACCTACTTCATGCCCCGCCACGCCCGCGCCGATGATCTGGTCGCCGCGATGGTGGCGCAGTTCCGGAGGGTGTTCGATGGCGACCTGCGCGTGCGAGCCGCCGAGCGCGGTCTGAGCGTGCGCGAGGCCGTTACACTGGCCTCCATCATCCAGAAGGAGACCGGCAGCGCCGCGGAGCACGCCCTCGTGTCGGCCGTGTTCAACAACCGGCTCCGAATCGGCATGCCGCTGCAGAGCGACCCTACCATCATCTACGCGCTCGAGCGCGCCGGCTTGTACGACGGCAACCTCACGCGCGCCAACATGCAAGTCGACTCGCCTTACAACACCTATCGCTACCGCGGACTCCCGCCCGGCCCGG
>JAPOWL010000117.1 GCA_026707615.1 Acidobacteriota bacterium
CGCGACGCGTTCAACATGCTGAACAACGACCTGTTCGGCTTCCTCATCGACACCTTCTACGACCGGCGCAACGCGCTGCTCTTCTACGCGAACCCGCTCGGCGGCTTCGTCGACCAGCAGATCACCAACGAGGGGAACCCGAACCGCGACTGGAACCCGGTGTGGGACGTCCGGACGGATCGGTTCGACGGCGGGTGGACCATCGAGATGGTCGTGCCGTTCAAGTCGCTGCGCTACCGGCCGACCCGCGATCAGGTGTGGGGCATCCAGCTCCGGCGCACCGTCATCCGCAAGAACGAGTGGGCCTACCTGACGCTGATCCCCATCTCGGCCGCCGGCTTCGGCGGGCGCGGCGGCGTCTTCCGGGTCTCCGCCGCGGGCACCCTGGTCGGCCTCGAGGCCCCGCCGGCCGGCACGCCGCTCGAGATCAAGCCGTACGCCATCGGCGGCGTCGCCACGGACCTCGGTGCACGCCCTCCGAAGCGCCGGGACGGCGACGGCGCGTTCGGCGTCGATCTGAAGTACGGCGTAACCGAGAACCTCACGGCCGACTTCACCTACAACACCGACTTCGCGCAGGTGGAGGTGGACGAGCAGCAGGTCAACCTGACCCGCTTCAACCTGTTCTTTCCGGAGAAGCGCGAGTTCTTCCTCGAGGGCCGGGGCATCTTCGACTTCGCGCGGGGGAGCTTCCGCACCGCCCGCAGCCTGCGGCGGGAGAGCGTGCTCGGCGGCGGCGACGCCCCGACGCTCTTCTACAGTCGGCGCATCGGCCTGAGCGGCTCCCGGGTGGTGCCGATCCTGGGCGGCGGACGCCTGACGGGCAAGGTCGGAGCGTTCGACGTCGGCGCCCTGGCCATCCGGACCGACGACGAGACCGGCACGTCCGCCGACGACACCGCGTTCACCGTGCTGCGCGTCAAGCGCGACCTCCTGCGGCGCAGCAGCGTCGGTGCCATCGTCACGCACCGCACCCGCTCCCTCGACGGCGTCGGGTCCAACGCGGCCTACGGCGCCGACGCCAGCTTCTCGTTCTTCGACGACCTGAACCTCCTCGGCTACTACGCGCGCACGCGCACCACCGGCCGCGCCGGCCGCGACGCCAGCTACCAGGCCCGCCTGGACTACGGCGGCGACCGCTACGGCTTCGAGCTCGATCACCTGCTGGTCGAGCGGAACTTCGCGCCCGAGGTCGGCTTCCTCCGCCGCGACAACTTCCGCCGCACGTCGGTCTCGGCCCGCTTCAGCCCCCGGCCGCAGTCGATCGAGTCGGTGCGGCAGTTCGTCCTCGAGGCGAGTCTCGACTACTTCCTCGCGGCCGACACCGAGCGGCTCGAGACGCGCCAGACGCAGATCGCGTTCCAGACCGAGCTCGAGAACAGCGACCGGTTCGGCGTGCGGCTGAGCGACAGCTACGAGCTGCTGGTCGAGCCGTTCTTCCCATCGGGCGCGGACCTCGCCGTCCCCGTGGGCGGCTACGACTTCCGGGACGCGCGGCTGACGTACATTCTCGGGCCGCAGCGGCCGCTGACGGGTAGCGTGGAGGTGGCCAGCGGCGGCTACTTCGGCGGCCGCCTCACGTCGGTCGACCTGGCTCGCGGGCGCATCGACCTCTCGTCGCGCCTCTCGGTCGAGCCGAGCCTCTCGCTCAACTGGATCGATCTGCCGGCCGGATCGTTCCGCACCGATCTGCTGCGCGGGCGGGTCACCTACACGTTCACCCCGCGCACGTTCGTCAGCGGCCTGTTCCAGTACAACTCCACCACCCGGGCGCTCGGCACGAACCTGCGGCTGCGCTGGGAGTACTCGCCGGGAAGCGAGCTCTTCGTGGTCTACACCGAGGAGCAGGAGCTCGATCCGTTGCGCCCGACCCGCTCGCTCGCGCTCCGCAACCGGGCGTTCGTCGTGAAGGTCAACCGCCTGTTCCGCTTCTGACGAGGGGCCCCGGCGGCACGCGCCTACGGGGCGAGATTGAACAACGGGATGCCCATCCGACCGGCGGCGCTCGTCATCCGCTCGTCGTAGGTGGCAAGCTCGATCGCGTGACCCTCGCCGCGCAGATGCTCGGCCGACGCCAGGTGCAGCGCATCCAGGGTCCGAACCGGTACGGGGAAGACGTCGAGGGCACGGGAGAGGACAGGTGGTGAAAGCTCCAGAAGGGCGAGCCGTCCAAGCAGCGCCGTGGCCGCGTCACCGTGCGACCCCGCCAGATTGCGAGCGTGCAGGACCGTCCAGACCTCGTACTCGATGAGTCGGCTTGCGACCAGCGTCTCGGCCCAGAGGCGGATCGGCGGCTGTCGATCCTCCACGAGCAGGTGGGCCAGCGCGACGGAGGAATCGAGGTAGGTCACCGGTCGCCGCGGACGTCGTCGAGGAGGCCGCGGAGCCGCTCGAGCGTCATGATCGGTGCTGGCGCGGCTGGCGGTCCCGTTCCCGGCAGCGCAGGCGGCCGCAACCATCCCTTGCGGACCGCGTCGGCGAGCAGCGCGTCGGCCAGGATTGGGCTCCGCTCCGGCCTTGGCGGGGCGATTTCCGCCACCACCCGGTCGCGGTCCGTCACCAGAACCGTCTCCCCCGCAGCCGCCAGACGTACGTAAGCGCTCAACTGGTTGTTGAGCTGCTTCAACCCGACGGACCGCATGCAGTGAAGGTAGCATCCGGTAGCTACTTCGTCAAGGGCGGGAGTCGCGGCGCGCTCTCCTTGTCGGCACCCGCGGGCGCCGCGCGGGCGGGCCGGGTCCGCGCTATAGTCGGAGGCGCGGATTGAACGAGGTAGCCATGACCATGCTGACCATCCCCGGTGCGCGCGCCCCGCAACGGTTCGCGATGCGGCTGGGTGCCGGCCTGACGCTCCTGCTCTTCCTCGGGGGGATGGCGCCCCAGGTCCTGGCGCAGGAGCGGGACTTCGAGCCGGTCACCGACGCGATGCTGCAGGATCCCGATCCCGCCGACTGGCTGAACTGGCGGCGGACGCTCGACGGTTGGGGCTACAGCCCGCTGGACCAGATCGACCGAGGCAACGTCCACGAGCTGCAGCTCGTCTGGGGCTGGGCGATCGGCCGCGGCCTCAGCCAGCCGACGCCGCTGGTCTACGACGGGGTGATGTACATCCCGAGCCCGCGCAACGTCGTGCAGGCCGTCGACGCCGTCACCGGCGACCGGCTCTGGGAGTACGGCCGGGACTTCGAGGCCGCCGACGCGCTCGAGGCCGTCGGGGCCGGCATGAGGACGCGCTCGATCGCCATCTACGGCGACAAGATCTACGTCAACACGTCCGACGCCCACATGGTCGCGCTCGATGCGCACACCGGCGAGGTCGCCTGGGACCACACCGTCGCCGACTACCGACTGGGCTATCGCTATACGAGCGGCCCCATCGTCGTCGCCGGCCGCATCGTGGCCGGCATGACCGGCTGCCAGAACTACAAGAACGACGTCTGCTTCATC
>JAPOWL010000459.1 GCA_026707615.1 Acidobacteriota bacterium
GGCAGGTAGAGCACGCCGCCGTAGGGCAGCGGCGTCCCCTGCTGGCTTCCCGCGGCCAGGGCGCGGGTCCAGACCAGGCGCAGCTCGCCGACGTTGTCGGTGTCGACCTGGTCGAGCGGGCTGTAGCCCCAGCCGTCGGGCGTGCGGCGCCAGGTGAGCCAGTCGCCGGGGGCCGGGTCCTCGAGCATGGCGTCGGTGACCGGAACGAACTCGTCCGCCGGCCCCGACTGCCCGGCCGCCGCGGCCGGCACCAGCGCCAGCGCCAACACGAGCCACCCGGCAGCAGCCGTAGCAACACCAGCCTCAGCGCGATACCCTCGATGCATCTCGGCCTCCCGTCTCCCGGAGTTCGCACGCCGAAGGGCCTCATCATAGCGCCGCGGAGAGCGGGGACTCCTGTAGGCTTGCCACATGCGACGAGCCAACACCGTTGTCCTGGCGGCCCTGGTCGCCGGCGCTCTTGCCGCAGGTCCTGCCGTGCTTGCCGTATCCGGCCGCGGCGCTTCCGGCTTCGCCGCAACCGGGCCTGCCGCCAACCCCCAGGAGGCGGCCGCGGCCAGCGACGCCGACCGGGCCGGCTGCGAGGCCCTGCTTCACCTCCGCAACCTGACCGTCACCTACGCCGGCCTCGCCGCGACCTCGGGCGGGACGTCCTACTGCTACGTCAAGGGCATCCTGCCGCCGGCCATCCACTTCCACGTGCAGTTGCCGCTGCCGCGAGACTGGAACGGACGCTTCCTGAAGTGGGGCGACGGCGGCAAGGACGGCGACCTCGACTTCGCCGACCACCGCGTGGCCGAGGGCTACGCGGTCGCCAATAGCAACACGGGACACGACAACGGGGCCGAGCCCGGCTCGTCGTTCGCCTACGACAACCGGCAGGCGGAGATCGACTTCGGCTATCGGGCCGTCCACCTGACGGTGGCCGCGGCGAAGACCCTGGTCGGCAGCTACTACGGCCGCGAGCCCGCCTACTCCTACTTCGAGGGGTGCTCCACCGGCGGCCGCCAGGGGCTCATGGAGGCGCAGCGCTACCCGACGGACTTCGACGGCATCGTGGCCGGGGCCCCCGCCAACCACTACCAGGAGATGAATGCCGTCCGCGTGTGGCTGCTGCAGCGGATGTTCCGCGACGACTTCGCGGGCGCCCTCGCGACCGACACCGATGGCGACGGCCGCCTCGACAGCGTCCGCAAGCTCGACCTGCTGGCCGACGCCGTCGTGGCCGCGTGCGACCGGGACGACGGCGTGGCCGACGGGGTCATCGACGATCCGCTCGCCTGCGGCTTCGACCCCGAGCGCGACCTCGCGGCCCACCGCTGCCCGGCGGGCGAGGACGGCGAGTCCTGTTTCACCGCGGCCCAGATCCGCACCATTCGGGACTTCCACGCCGGGCCGCGCGACCGGCACGGGGAGCCGATCTACGCCGGCAAGCCGTTCGGATCCGAGCGGCAGTGGGCGGGGCTGTTCATTCCCTACACCGGCAACCGGTTCGCGCCGGGCGCGGTGCGCCTCGGCGGCGACCACCTGAACTACCTGTTCTATGACGTCGACCCCGGCGTCCCGCCCGCGGACATGCTCGACACCTCGGCGGCCCCCGACCGGACGGCGACGCCGCCGGAGTGGGCGTGGTGGGACTTCGACATCGATGACGTGACGGACGGGAAGGGCGACGTGATGCGCGGCATCACCGACGCGGTCGACCCCGACCTGACGCGCTTCCTGCTGCAGCAGGACGGGAAGCTCCTCCTGTACCACGGGTGGGCCGACGCTCTCGTCGTCCCCCAGCCGACCGTTACCTACTACCGCGACGTGGTCGACGCCACGTTCGGCGGCGACGTCGCGGCGGCGCGCGAGCGGACCCGGCTGTTCATGGCCCCCGGCATGAACCACTGCCGCGGCGGCGTGGGGCCGGACACGTGGGACCGGCTGCGACCGCTGGTCGACTGGGTCGAGCGCGGCACGGCCCCCGATGCGCTGGTCGCCACGCACGCCACCGACGGCGTCGTCGACAACGAGCGGCCGATCTGCGCCTACCCGGAGCGTGCGGTCTACACCGGCCCGGCCGGCGGCGCCGACGACCCCGCGAACTGGGTGGCGGACAACTTCACCTGCCGCTGACGACCGGGCCTCGGGGCCCGAGCGGGGACGATGGCGAGCGCGGCCCGACACCGGCCGGCACCGCGAGTGGCCCCCGAAGAACCGAGCGCGCGGCAGCGGTTGAGGGCGCCGACTTCGCGCAGGCTGCTGCCCCCGGACCGAGCGCGCACGGCGGCGGGACGAGCACGCAACTTCGCAACAGGCGGCGGCCCCGAGACCGAGCGCGCACGGCGGCGGCCGCCCTGCCGCAGCTATACTCGGGGATCGTGCGGCCGGAAGAGAAGGAAGCGGGACGCACTGGAGGCAGGGGATGACGAAGTCACGTGCGGCAGGGGCGTGGAGTGCGGCCGGGATCGTTCTGATGGCGGCAGCGGTCGCCATCCCGGTCACGGTCGGAGCGCAGGAACCGCCGGCGGAATCGTGGACCGTGCCGCGCACCCCCGATGGCCAACCCGACATCCAGGGAGTGTGGGCGAACAACACCGCCACCCCGCTGGAGCGCCCCGAGATCCTGGGCGACAAGGCGACGCTGACCGACGAGGAGCTGGCGCGGCTCCAGGAGCGCTACTCCCGACTCTTCGCCAGCGGCGAGAGCGACGCCGCGTTCGCCGACAGCGTCTTCGTCGCCGCCCTCAGCGAGCAGGAGTCGTTCTCGTCGCGCGACGCGACCACCGGCAACTACAACCAGTTCTGGCTGGTCGATCGCGACTTCGCCGACAACCGGACCTCCCTGGTCGTCGACCCGCCGAACGGACGCCTCCCGTCGCTGACGCCGGAGGCCCAGCGACTGGTCGAGGCGCGCAGCGCCCACCTGGCCGACAACCCGGCCTCGTCGTGGACGGACCGCCGGCTGCAGGAGCGCTGCATCACGTTCGGCATGCCGAACCTCTTCGCGGGCTACAACAGCTACTACCAGATCATCCAGACGCCCGGCCACGTGGTCTTCCTGCACGAGATGATCCACGACGCGCGCATCGTGCCCCTCGACGGCCCGCCGCACGTCGACGACGCCATCCGGCAGTGGCACGGCGATGCGCGCGGCTACTGGGACGGCGACACCCTGGTGGTCGAGACCCGCAACTTCTCCCCCCAGGCCGACTCGCCGGCCGCGCTCTACACGCGGGTCCGCGGCTCCGCGGATCAGTTGCGCCTGGTCGAGCGCTTCACGCGGGTCGGCCCCGACACCCTCCGCCACGAGCTCACGGTCGAGGACCCCGGCACCTACACGGCGTCGTGGACGGCCATGATCCCGCTCGCGCGCAAGGACGAGCTGCTCTTCGAGTACGCCTGCCACGAGGGCAACATCGGCATGGAGGGCATCCTCGCCGGGCACCGGGCGGAGGAAC
>JAPOWL010000669.1 GCA_026707615.1 Acidobacteriota bacterium
CGACGCGCTCGACGGTCGCCAGCCGCTGGTCGACCTTGGCGAACTCCACCTGGACCTCGCGGAGGCGAGCGTCCAGCGCGGCGTGGTCTTCGTGGACCTCCCGGCGGAGGTGGTCGATGCGGTCGTTCACGTTGTCGATGCGGGCGTCGATGCGGTCGCTCGTCTTGTCGATGCGGGCGCTCAACTCGCCGCCCAGGGCGCTCAGGCGGCTGTTGATCCCGTTCGCCACAATGGCGACGACGCTCACTACCACGGCCGTCACCCCGATTCCCGTTCCCACGACGGTCAGGAGGAGCGCGTTCTCGTTCATCGTTCCGAGCATAGCACACGCGATGCCCGTTCCGTGCTGCGTGCGACACACCTGCACACTTCCGGCCGGCGCCTCCAGGTCAGGCGGCGGGCGAGGCCGGCGGGAGAACGACGCGCTCGACGGTCGCCAGCCGCTGGTCGACCTTGGCGAACTCCACCTGGACGTCACGGAGGCGAGCATCCAGCGCGGCGTGGTCTTCGTGGACCTCCCGGCGAAGGGCGTCGATGCGGTCGTTGGTCTTGTCGATGCGGGTGCTCAGACCGCTCAGGCGGCTGTTGAGCCCGTTCGCCACGACGGCGACCACGCTCACGATGACGGCCGTCACGCCGATCCCGGTCCCGATGACGGAGAGGAGGAGCGTGTTCTCGCTCATCGTTCGAAGCATAGCACGCGGTGCCGGTTCCGTGCTGCGGGCGACACGCGCCATCCGCTCCTGGCCGGCGGCTCCGGATCATGCGGCAGGCGGGGTTCACCGGAACTCGACGGGCGCGATCTCGCTCATCGCGGCGCGATGGCGAGGGGCATGTCTCGGCGGTGGCGGGGTGGTGGACCAGACGGGGGTCGAACCCGTGACCTCGTGAATGCCATTCACGCGCGCTCCCAACTGCGCCACTGGCCCACGCAGAGGACCATTGTACGTAAGGGGGCGCCTGCGGATCAACGGCGCGGCCGGCGCGGGCGCGGCCGGACCGACGGGATGCGAGGCGCCCGGCGCGGTCAGGCGGGGGGCGGCGGGGGCGGGGCGCCGAACGCGCGGCGGTAGTCGTCCGGGGTGTCGATGTCGGTGAAGGCGCCGGAATCGTCGACGAAGACATCCTCGGCCTCGGCTTCGTGGGCGCGGACGACGGGCTTGGCGCCGGTGGCGGGGTCGGCGCGGCGGAGCGCGGCGAACAGGGGGCGCCCGAAGACGACCGGGTGGCCGTGGCCGGGGGCGTCCCGGCGGGCCGGCCGGACGATGGGGGCCCGGGTGCGGCGGTAGCGGTCGAGGAGCGCGCGGACCGTGCGGGCGGTGACCAGCGGGACGTCGACCAGCGTGACCAGGGCGGCGTCGACGCCGGGGCGGTCGATGGCGTCGAGGCCGACCACGAGCGACGAGAGCTGGCCGCGGGCCGGGTCGGGGTTCACGACGACGCGCGGCGGCGGCTCGTGATCGGCGAGGGCGGCGCCGATCCGCGCCGCGAGGTCCGCGCCGGGCGCGACGACCACGAGCGAGCCGGCGCCGCCGGCGCGCAGGGTGCGGGCGATGCGGCCGACGAAGGTCTCGGCCCCGGCCGGGAGCAGCGCCTTGGGGCGCCCCATGCGGGACGAGCGGCCGCCGGCGAGCACGAGGCCGGGGACGGACACGCCCGACATCCTACCGCTCCCGGGAGGCCGGTTGCGTGCGGCCCGCCCCACCGGCCCAGGAGCTCGGCAGCATGCTGCCGATGAACGCGTTCATCCACATCCAGTGTTCAAGACCGGACGGACCGGTCGGAAGAAGCTGCGGGTCTTGCGCCGCAGAACGCACTCTTCGTTGGCTTTCTGCGGCGGCAAGACACTAGAATGCCCGCATGAGCGATGCTCCCGGATTTGACATCCGGATCCGGTGCCAGCGGTGCGGCGAACAGATGGACCTGCGCGATCCCGGCCCCGGGCAGCCGTGGCCGCCGCAGCAGTTCTGGAAGTGTCCGGCCTGCGGGCGCAATTTCTGGACCACCTATCCCCCGCCGAAGAAGCCGAAGCCCGCGCCGAAGCCGGCTGCCCCGTCCGCCTGAGGCCGACGCGCGGCTTGACTTCTCGTACGGTCCGTCCTATGCTTTCCCCCTTTCGAGCCGAGGGTTCTGTCTTCCCCCGGACATCATGCGGGCAGACGACGCGCGAGCGTAGGCCCGTCGCTGTCAGACGAGCGTCGGAAAGACGCACGCGGCTCACAGGAACGCGGCTCCCCACGGGGCAGGGGTGGCGGACCACCGGAGGGACGGAATGCCGAGCGGCACTATCGCACGTCTTCTGATTGACAAGGGCTTCGGGTTCATTCGGGACGAGAGCGGGATCGAGCATTTCTTCCACCGCAGCGCCGTCCGAGGTGCCGTCTTCGAGCTGCTTCGCGAAGGCCAGCGCGTCGACTTCACGCCCGAGGAATCCCAGAAGGGTCCGCGCGCGGGTGAGGTGCGGCTGATCGAAGGCTAGGACGGACCGGGCGGGCGCCCCCCGGAAGCGAATGGGGCCCGGTGGCCCTCCCGGTCTTCAAAATCGGTCGCTCCCCGTCAACGCGGGGGGGCTGGGTTCGACTCCCAGGCGCTTCCGCCAACTCCCCCCGGAAGTTCCAGCTACCCGTCTGCCGGCGGCGGCTCGAGGAGCGCGTTCACGTCGCGCTCCGTATCGGACGCCACCTGCATGGCGGCGAGTTCCGCCCGGAACAGCGCCAGGTTGGCCGCGATGGCCGCGGCCCCCAGCAGCGTGTGGACCGCGGTCGGCACGGCCCCCGTGTCGACGCCGGCGCCGATGATGGCGGCCGCCATCGTCAGCCCCATCGCCAGCATCCCCACCGAGAAGACCGGCCGGCGGGCGCGCGCCACCGCGGCGTAGAACGTGGCCGGCAGCCCCCCCTCGGCCGCCGCCTCCCGGATGGCCCGCCCCTTGCCCAGCAGGTAGAACATCGTCATCGAGTGCGCGAGCAGGGTGACGAGGGTGGCGAAGATGCCGACCGTCGTGTGGCGCAGCAGGTCGGCCGAGCCGGACGCGGCGAAGCCGAGGAAGGTGGCGTACCCGAGGCCGCCCAGCCCGATCAGGATGGCGGTGGTGAGGGCGGCGCGCATCTCGTCACGCGGTCTCCGCCGCCGCGGCGGCAGGATCGGCGGCCGCGGCGGCGCGCCGCACGCGCTCGACGAGCGCCTCGTAGCGGACCCGCGGGAGGCCCACGCGCCCGAGGCTCTTCGCGCGGTGGTGCCGTTCGCCGTGGAAGTCCGAGCCGCCGCTGACGGCCAGGCCGAGCCGGTCGGCGAGCCGCTGGTAGCGGGCCTCGGCCGCCGCGTCGTGGTCGCTGTGGAACGCCTCGATCGCCCCGAGGCCGGATTCGGCGAGGCCGGGGATGATGTCGTCGCGCCGGAGCAGGCCCGGGTGGGCGAGCGAGGCGAGGCCGCCCGCCTCC
>JAPOWL010000417.1 GCA_026707615.1 Acidobacteriota bacterium
CCGCGTCGAGGTTGGCCCGGGCCTGCGTCGCCGCGAGAAGCAGCGACCGGTGCTGGGCGCGGGACGGACAGACCCCCTGGCCCAGGCCGCCCCCGCCCCGCGCCGGGCAATCGGCGGTGCTCAGCGCGCTCACCGAGTCCGCCAGCCTCTGCCGCAGGCCTTCGCGCTCGGCCGCCGTCCACGTCCGGGACGCCGGACACACGATCACGCCCCGGCGGTCCGCGTCGGGGCGCGCGGGTTCGCACCCGTGGTACAGACCGATGGCCACCATCGCCTCGTCGACGAGGCGGTCGCGGTGGTCGGCCTCGGCGAGCTGAAGCTCGAAGTCGGCGGCGCGTATCTCATGCGATGCCTCGAGCGAAGCGACCGCGTCGGGATCCATCCCGGGCAGATCGGCGTACGCGCTGCCGGGCTCCGGGAACGCGTCCGGTGTGCACGGCACCGCGGCGGCGTCGGCGGGCGGCAGGGACACGCAGTCCGCGAGCTCGAACTCCCGCGGGTCGGCGCCCCCGAGCGCGCTCAGGTCGAGCTGCGCGCCCTCGCCCAGAGCGAGCCGCATCTGGCCCGCGAAGTCGTCGATGGGCTCGACGAGGCCGCGGTAGGAGCTCAGGGCCTCGTCGCGGATGCGCATCATCGTGTCCCGCATCGCCATGAGGTTGCTCACGACCGACGCCATCTGGCCGACGACGATCCAGGCTGCGGGGTCCAGGCCGAAGAACGCCCGCGGCCTCTCCGCGCCGGCGGACGCGAGAACGACGACCACCAGCACCAGCGCGACGTACGCCCGAGCGGCACGACTCATGACGCCCTCCTTTCCTCTATGCCCGCGGAACGAGCAGGTCCTGGGTGAGGTAGATCCGAATGGGATGGCCCGCGCGGATACGGATCTCCGGCAGGCGGTTCACGTAGCGGTCGAGCAGCCTGATCGCGGCGACGGAGAACTGCTGGCGGGCCGGGTCGAAGTACCCCTGCGAGCCGCCGCCCGCCGACAGGCCCGCCAGCAGGCCCACCGCGCCGACCGCGCCGAACGTCGACAGGTAGTGGCGGTTGACCTCGTCGGCCAGGCCGCTCTCGCCCAGCGACGAGAGGCCCTGGAACCGCATCCGGACGGAGCGCCCGTCGGGGAACAGCAGCCGTGAGAAGCTGACCGCGAGCCGCGTCTGGAAGCCGTTCTCGACCGGCTGGGCCTCGCCGATCGCGGTCGTGCCGCGCGGGATCACGACCCGCGCGCGGTCCCGGGTGCGGACGGGAACGGTGATCCGCGCCCGCGCTTCGCCGGTGAAGTCGCCCACGAGCTGGGTCTCGAGGACCGCCTGCATCATGCGCCCCTCGTAGACGAGATCGAGCCCTTCGGGCACGTCGGCCCAGCGCACGACCGCGGCAGAGCCGCCCCCGGAGGTGTCCGACACTTCGATGTCCGCTCCGGCGGCGTAGCGCTCGGTCAGCGAGACCGCCGCCGCGCTCGCCGCCGGCGCGGCGCCGCCATCGGAAACAGCCGGCGCCACCACCGCGGGACCCGCCCGCCGCTCCGGAGCCGGCACGCCCGGCCGCTCGGCCCCGGCCTCCTCCCGCAGCAGGGCGAGCAACTGCCGGTCGAGCGCCGCGTCTCCGGTGATGGCCGGCGGCGGGGCCATCCGGGCGATGGCCGGCGGCCCGGGATCCCCGACCAGCGCCGGCGCGCGCATCGAGAGCGCGAAGCGCTGCAGCTCGTCGAGCCGCAGGGCCTCCCGCATCTCGCGCTCCTCGACCGTCTCGAGCGTCGTCCGGATGTCCCCGGCGATGTCGGCCGCCCCCGCGCCCGTGCGGTCCGCCTCCTCCCGGATGCGCCGGGTCTCGACAAGCGCGGACCGGGCGTCCTCGAGCTCCCGCCGGGCATCCCGCAGGCTCTCCTCCTGCTGCCGCGCCTCGCCCCTGCGCTGCTCCTCCTCCCGCGCCTCGCGCTCGGCCTCCAGCCGCGCCAGATCCTCGCGGAGCCGCTCCCCCTGGCGGATCACCGGCGCGACGACGCCGCGGACGTCCGCGACCGCCGCCTCGATGGCGGCCTCGTCGGCGCCGGTGTCCTCGGGGGGCGTTCCCGATCCCGTGAGGAACATCACGAGGATGAGGACCGCGGCGAAGCCGAGGCCCACGTAGACGGGGAGGTTCTTCGGGATGACGCCGGAGGGGACCTTCAGTTGCCAGTCTGCCACGGCTCCGCCTCCCTCCGCATCCGCCACGGAACGCCGGCACCGAGGTCCCCGACCCCCAGAATGCCGGCCTCGACCACCCCGTCGACGCGGATCACGAAACCCACGCCGATCACCTCGTGCGGCAGGACCCGCGCCGTCCCGTCCGGCAGCAGCCCCGCGACGACGATCTCGTCGTCGAGCACGCGGCGGAAGCGGATGAACGTCGACTGGGTGTCGTGCCACATCCCCTCCACCCAGTAGGGCGCCGCGGTCACGTCCACCTCGGGGTTGAACTCGAAGACGAAGTGCAGCCGCGTCGGGTACCCGGCCACGAACGCCTCGACCGCCTCGTCGGCGGCGGCGACGGCGTCCTCGACGCGGTCCCGCACCTGGGCCTCGGCGCCGCGGAGCGCCTCGAGCGCGCGCTCCTCCGCCCGCCGGATCGCCTCCACGTCGGCCGCCGACAGAAACACCGGGTCCTCGGCCCCGGTCCCCGCCACGACGTCCTCGACGACGTCGGCTCCGCCCTCGACGGCCGCCGCGCCGTCTCCCTCACCGGCCAGCGCGTCCTCCGGCGGGACCCGGCCGAGATGGACCACGGTGTGCACGGGGGAGAGGTCGCTCTCCCGCAGGCCGATCGAGAGCACCGATCCGTCCGACAGCACGAGGCTCAGGTTCGTCGCCACGCCGCGCGCGAGCGGCCGCACCATCGTCAGGTGCCCGCCGCCGGCCGCGATCCACCGGTCCGGATCGCCGAGCCGGCGCTCCACGACGGTCCAGCCGGGCGGCAGGACGATGGTCGTCTCGAAGCCCACGCGCGTGACGACCTCGACCAGGGCCACGCCGCCCCGGACGCCGGCCTGCACGGACCCCTGCGGGACCTGCGCCGCGGCAGGCCACGCCCACGCGATCAACGCCGCCGCCATGAAACGCGCACCCATCGAGCTCACCTCGTGGCGGCCAGCGCCGCGAGGACGCCGACGCCGACCGCCCACCACGCGGCGTACATCCGCGGCGGCGTCGCGAACGTCCGCCTGAAGAAGCCGCGGCGCCGTTGCGGCATCACCCCGCCCTCGGCCGCCAGCCCAAACCACGCCTCGCGCCCGCCGAGGCTCAGCGTCCCGTGCCGGATCACCTGCTCGACGACCAGCAGGCCCCCGGGCTCGACGTCCGTGTGCACCGCCTCGAGCGCGTCGCCGCGGAACGCGTACACGGCCGGGATCTCCTGCCCCTCGGTCCTGAGGTAGGTGAACGTCCCGTCCGTCCACAGGT
>JAPOWL010000496.1 GCA_026707615.1 Acidobacteriota bacterium
GGCCGCGCCGTACAGCCGTCCGCGAGTGCCGCGCACCGCCCTGACGACCCGCCCCGCACTGCCGGCCGTCACGATGAACCCGCCCGTCGCACCGCGCGCGCAATGCACCGGGATCCCCAGTCCGTGCGAGAGGCCGAACCCGCGCACCTCGTCATACAACCGGCGCTGCGGCCTGGCGATGGCGCGCCGGAACCGTTCCCCGCCCCAGAAGAACGGGTGGTTCGACCGGGTCGCCCGGTCGAGCACCAGGCTCAGCGAAAGCCAGCCGCTCTCCAGAAAGCGCTCGATCAATGGCTGCGGAAGGCTCGACAGCGCCGCCCGCTCGCCAGGCGCACCACAATCGCGCGGCGGCCGCGCCATCGCATAGGCGAAATGATCCAGCCCCAGATCCGAAACCAGACCCTCAAGCCGCCCACGCAGCAGCAAGCCCGAATCGCCCGGATCGTAATAGCTATGCCCCAGCCACATGCGCATCAAGGCGCGCCAGCTCCTTGTGATCGCCAGCATGGCTGATACTCGAGCGGCGACGCCTGCGCAATAATCCGGATCGGCGATCACGGCGATGTGAAACAGCGCTTGTTGTCGGCCCGGTCGCAGGGGGCGTCGTGCCGCCGCTCTGGCGTCCGGCCCCGACCGCTTCTTCGGCGCGCGCGAAAACCGCATCATGCATGTCGCGCCGAGCCCGACCGGCCCCCGCTTCCGCGCGGCCGGCGGCAGGAAGAAGAGCCGGCCGGTCGGCCTGCACCATACCGCCCGACGGCCCGGACTGCGCCGCGGCCAACTGCGGCCCGGCCGTCGCGAGCGCGCGGCCAGCAGGAAGAGGGCGCGCACCGGGGCCGAACCGGGTAGCGCCTACTGCTTCTCCGCCCCGAACGCGCCCTTGACAGTCGTGCTGCACGAGATGATCGTCGCGGAGACGCAATGCCGCGAGCGCGTTGCGCGGCTGGAACAGGCGATCGACGACGCATTGCTCGACTGGCCGCTCGCACCGGTGGTGAGCCGCCTTCAGGCGCTTCGCGGCGTCGGGCTGATCGCAGCGGTCACGTTCATGGTGGCCCGTCTCCGGCTTGCGGGGATCGTCGGGCCGGAACAGGAAGGGGCCGACATGGAGCGCGCCCTCTCAGGCCGCGCCGATATTGCTGTCCGGCGCAAGCGCCACGCCCAGCGTCGCGAACCAGCGCTTGCGCCGCTGCAGGGCATCGAGATGGAAGCGGTCATCGGTTCCGATCAACAACTGCCGGTACAAGTCCTGCTGTATTGTTTCGGCTTGTCGGTCGGTTGCTATCGAAGGCGGGGGCGATGACCGGAGATCGGGATTCTGGCGCCATACCGTGGAACCGCCGGCGCGTATCGCACGGGCGCCCCGGGCCTGGCCGCCGCGGGGCCGTTTCGCCTCATCGCCCCGGGGGGCCGGCTTGATGAGCCGTTTCGGCACGGTCGTCTTGCTTCTGTGCCTGGCGGCGCCGGTTCCTGTCGCCGCCCGGACGTCAGCGGCGGCGGAGCTTCCCGCCTGCGCCGCCAATATCTGCGATCTGACGCTGAAAGACGCGATCGGGCTGGCGCTGACGCGCAACCGGCCGCTTCTCAACAGCCGGCTCGACCGGGAAGCGCAGAGGTTTTCGCTGAAAGTGGCCGAGGACCGCTGGAGCCCCCGGGTGACCGTCGGCCCCTTCGCCAGCAGGGACCGGCGGGACTACAAGGCGGGCGTGGGCGCCCGGACGATGCTGCGCGTTCCCACCGGCGGCGCGTTCGCGCTCGGGTGGGACGAAACCCTGTCGAGGAGGTTCGACGGCGCCGGCTCGCAGACCTTCAGCTTTTCCCAGCCCTTGCTGAAAGGCGCCTGGGCCGGTATCGACAGCGCCACGGTGCGCCAGGCGCGGCTCGAAGAACGGAACAACGGTCTCGCTTTCCGCCGGACGGCGGCGGATCTGGTCGTCGCCGTGATCGGGGCGTATCGGGCGCTGATCGGAGCGATACGGCAAGTGGAAATCGGCGAAGCCTCGTTGCAGCGCGCCCGCGAGCAGCTTGATGCAACGCGCGCGCTGATCGGCGCGGGGGCCGTGGCCGAGCGCGAGGCGGGGCGGTCCGAGGCGGCGATCGCCAACCGGGAGCTGGCGGCGGTCCGGGCGCGGAACCGTCTGGAAGCCGCGCAATTCGCCCTGATCGACATTCTGGAACTGGACAGCCGGATCCGCATTCGTCCGCTGGAGACGTTGAAGGCCGGGCCGCGGGACGCCGCCTTTGCGCCGACGCTCGAAGACGTGCTGCAACAACGCGCCGATTATCTCCAGGCCGGGCTCAGGGTCGAGATCGCCAGGATCGCGCTGACGGTGGCCCGCAACAATCTGCTGCCGGACTTGGCCCTCAGCTTCCAGTGGACCCACAATGACACCGGACGGACGGATAGCCTGGTGCGGATGGACGCCACGGTTCCGCTGAACGACCGGGCGCCTGCGCTGGCGCATCTGCGGGCCCGCAACGCGCTCAGGAAGGCGGAGAGAAACGTCGTCGAGTTGCGCGCATCGATCGCCACAGCGCTGCGCCAGGCGGTGAACGATGTCGAGGTGGGGCTCCGGCTGGCCGAACTGGCGCGCGGTGCGCGCGCGCTGGCGGAGCGGAACCTGGCGGTGGAGGAGGCGAAATTCGGCCAGGGCCTGTCATCCACCTTCGAGGTGGCGTCCTCCGGGGAGGAACTGGTCCGGGCGGAGCAGGCGGAGGCGGATGCCATCGTCTCCTATCTCGATGCGCTGACGCGGCTCGACCGGACCGCCGGGCGAACGCTGGACCGCTGGGACGTCCGGCTTGAGTCGGCGGCGCCATGACGAGCCGCGACCCCGACATTTACCGCACGCTGCTGGAGAACCTGTCCGACGGGGTGGTCGTCATCGACTTCGACGGATCGGTCAGGATAGCCAATGCGGCGTTCTGCCGGATGTTCGGGTTCGATCCCGATGAGGCGATCGGAAGTTCCTTCGGCGAACTCTTCATCGCGTTCGAGGGGTTCGACGGGTTCACCCAGATCGTCATCGACGCCGTTGCCGAGCGCGGGGACATTGCGCGGCGCGTCACGCGGGTCCGCGTCGGCGAGGAGCGGCGGTCGCTGTCTGTTGCGACCTCCTGCCTCCTGGCGGGTGAGGAACGGGTGGCGGTGATCGTCGTGGTCTCCGACATTACCGAAATCAGGGAACTGCGCGAGACCGAGCTGCGCCAGGCGGCGGTCATCGAGACACAGTTGGGCGAGCTCCAGGGCGCCTATCGCGACCTCGAAGCCCGGAACGAGGCGCTTTCGGCGCTGACGAAGCGCGTGCGCGCGGCGCGCGGCGCGGCGATGCTGTTCGTCATGGTGCTGTTTCTCGCCATCGGCGCCTGGTATGTGCGGCCTCTGGATCTGTTCAGCGCCACCGCTGCGCGGGACACGGG
>JAPOWL010000034.1 GCA_026707615.1 Acidobacteriota bacterium
ATCTGGGTGTTCGCAATCGAGGAGTGAGAGGAGAGGAGATGCCAGCACGCGGCGACTTGATCAAGATGGTGTTCGGCGGCGTGGTGCTCCTGGTGATCGGGCTCCTCGTCGGCCGGACCGTACCCCAAGCCCCGGCCGTCGAGGCCGTGAGCGTCACGTTCCCGGGCGGCGGCGCGGTGGAACTGGCGACGAGCGCCCCGGAGGTGAGCCACGAATCGCTCCTCGAGGAGATGTTCGCGGACGGGACGACCCGCAGCGCCGTGGTCGACTGGCTCCGGGCGCGGGACTTCTTCTCCCTGGAGGACGATGGCCTCGTGGACGCGATCGGCAGCCGGCTCTGCGATCCGATTCCCGACAGCCCGCTGGCTCGGCGTACCGCCGCGGCGCGCGAGTGCGCCGACGGCCCGCTGGCGGCCGGACTGCGGGATCTGGCGGAGCGGCACGCGGTTCCGTTCCATCATCTCGGCCGGACGGTCCGCGTGGCCATACCGGAGGATCGCCCGCCGCGCGGGAGCGCCGCGGTGTGCGAGGGCTCGGAACTCCACGGCGAGCGGGTGGAGCTCACCTCCGGCTCCGGCGCCAGCCTGGTGGTCGACGCTGCCTGGGGAACGTACTCGTGCACGGAGGTCGAGGGGGCGGAGTACCCCGACATCCAGCTCAATCCCTTCGACGCCTTCGAGATCTTCCCGCGGCCCCTGGCGCGGTTCCACGAGGCCGTGGCCGTCATCGTCAACTGAGGGGAGCCTGCCCCGCCCGTCAGGCTGCCGCAGGCGTCGCGCCGGCGAAACTCCCAACGCGCCCGTCACAGGCTGCCGCAGGAGTTTCGCGCCGGCGAAACTCCCAACGCGCCCGTCAGGGCGCGCGTCACCTTGCCCGCGGCGCGCTGTTGTCGATGACGTGGTGGGCCGGAAACGGGGCGTTCCAGTCGCGCTGCGCGAGGGAAACGGCGGAGGCAACCGCCAGCAGGGCGACGACGGCAAGACAGCGTCGGGTCATGGGTCCCCCCCCCGGGTCTGCGCCCGCGATCGCGAGCGCGGCCATCGCGGGCGTCCAGCATCAACACGCCCGCGGCGTCGCGGAGCGATCCGCGGATCGCCGACCCCGAGCTCCTTCCGCATCGCTAGTGGTCGAGCACGTCGAAGAGGTAGCTGTACTTGAGGATGAGACTGCGCCCGGCCCCGGCCGGGATGTAGTCGTGCGGGTCTTCCAGGCCGTCGTAGAGGCCCTGCGTTTCGTTGTAGACCAGGAACAGGCCGGTGTTGGCGTCCTGCAGCCAGCCGACGCGGAAGTTCACCGACCAGAGGCGCGCGCTGTCGTTGTGCTGCAAGAGCGTCTGGAAGAACATGCGCGGCGAGAAGTTGTAGCCCGCGCGAATGCTGGTCAGGTTGGTGACGGTGGTTCCCGACGGCAGGTCGATGTCGTTCCGGCTGTAGCTGAGCGAGAGGTTCAGGGTCTCCCCGTAGCGGGCCTGCACCGTCGGGCGGAGCGTCACGATGTTGCCCCCGAAGAACCCGCCGACCACCGCGCGCACGCCGGCGCTCACCGGCGCCGAGCGGTTGTAGTAGAACGACGAGCTGACCTCGCTCCAGTCGTAGCGGCTCGCCGGGATCGTCAGGCCGGACACCGTGAACGACTGGAACACGCGCTCGCTCCGCGTGTCGTAGGCGATGCCGACCGACGAGCTGTCCTCGAACTCGCCCGTGAAGTGCGTGTGGATGTAGGTGGTCTCCATCGCGCCGTTGAGGTTCCAGATGCGCGAGAACGTGGCGTGCGGCGTGAGCTCCTGGAACTTCAGGAAGCCGTCGGGCCGTGACCGGTTGTTGATCGCCAGGTCGTACTTCCGGAATCCGCCGGGCCGGCGCAGGTAGCCGACCTCCGGATTGAAGTCCTCGCCGTTCTCCTGGTAGCCGGTGCTGAGGCGCCACATCTGGGAGTTGTAGGCCCCGGACAGGCTCAGCGCATGGTCGCGGCCCTCGCGACCCGGCGTCTGGGTCCCGCCGATGAAGCCCTGCACGAGCCCGTTCTGGCCGATGCCCCAGCGGCCGTCGAGCGCGTAGGTCCGGTTGTAGTCGGTCGCGAGCGCCTGCGGGCCCGTGGCCTGGCGGTTGATGAACAGGCCCCCGATGCTCGAGCGGTTGGGAAGATCCTGCCGCAGGCGGGTGACGGTGAAGTTGTTGCCTGCGCCTCCGGCCGCGGGCGCCTCCGTCTGCATGTTGAGGACGCCGACGGTCACGGTGTCGAAGACCTTCCCGGACAGGCGGGCCCCGGCGGTGATCGGGATCTGGGCGCCCGTGTCGTCGATCCCGATGCGGCGGCTGAAGAAGAGCTCGGTCTGCCCCAGGTTGCGCCCGCTGGCCGAGGCCGCGTTGACGCTGAACGCCCCCGCGTTCTCGAGGAAGAAGGGACGCTTCTCGGGAAAGAAGAGGTTGAAGCGATCGAGGTTGATCTGCTGGTCGTCGACCTCGACCTGCGCGAAGTCGGTGTTGTAGGTTGCGTCGAGCGTGAGGCCCGACGTCACGCTGTACTTGAGGTCGCCCCCGGCGTCGCCGAGCAGCACGGGCCCGCGATCGGGAGCGGCGTCGCGCGTGACCAACTCACCTACGACATAGGGCGTCATCTGCAGGTTGGCGGCGCGCTCCGCCGGTACCCGCAGCCCGGAGAGCTGCCCGGCCATCGAGAGGCGGTACAGGTTGTACTGGCGCGGCAGCGGCGCCCAGTAGACGGTCTCGTTGCGCCGCCGGATGTTCCGCTGGAAGTTCACCCCCCACGACTGGAGTTCCCGCGCGGGATAGCGCACGGTCCGGAGCGGAATGGCGAACTCGGCGCTCCAGCCGATGTCGGAGACGCGGGTCCGCACCTGCCACGCGCCGTCCCAGTTCAGGTTGAACCCGCCGGCGCTGCCGCGCGAAAACCCGCCGCTCCCGCTGGACCGGAAGCCGCCGCCCCGTCCCCCGCCCTCGTTGATGACCTGCCCGTCGTATTCCTGGCCGGCCGGACTGGTGCCGAAGACGAAGCCGTTCTGCCGGTCGCTGAAGGTGTCGAGGATGACCAGGAAGCTGTCGCTGTCGCGCAGCGAGGAGTCGCGCCGGCTGTCGGTCACGATGATCGACGACGGGTCGCGGTCGTAGCAGACGACGCCGATGTAGATGGTGTCGCTGGTGTACGCGATGCGGACCTCCGTCCGCTCCGACGCCGGCTGGCCCTCGTCGGGGGCCGTCTGCCGGAAGCCGGTCGTAGGTCGGGCCGCCGCCCACGCGGAATCGCCCAGCACGTCGCCGTCGAGCACGGGCGTCTCCTCGATCCCCGTCGCGAAGACCTGCTTGATCGAGAGCCCGGCGCCGATGCCGAGCCCCGCGGCGCCCTGCGCGGCGGCCGAGCCGCCGGCGTCCGCCGGTGCGGCGGCGAGCCCGGG
>JAPOWL010000149.1:0-3062 GCA_026707615.1 Acidobacteriota bacterium
AACTCCGGCGACGGGGACCCCGGCTACCGGGAGGGCATCTTCCGGCCTCGGCCGGCGGACGACCAGATGGCCACCTGGTTCTCCACCCCCTGCTTTCCGCCGGTCGGCTCGCCGCAGCACCTGGCCCAACTCGCCGGGGGCGATCCCTGGTACAGCATCGTCCACCGCAACGACGACTGGCTCGACTTCCGGTACGCCGCGAAGAACTACATCGAGAACAACTACACGCGCCGGTGGGCGTGGATGGGCGCGTACTCCTACGTCACCGGCTCTCACAACTTCAAGTTCGGGGCCAACCTCACCCACGGCAACAGCCGGTACGCGTACGGGAGCAACGGGGATCTCGACCAGCGCTACGCCGCGTCCCCCAGCGCCGTCGGCCGCAGCCTCGACTTCATGAACAACAACTGCGACCACTACGCGGCGGCGGTGAACCTGGCCGCCGGGCTGCCCTGCGGCACGATCGGCACGCCGGACTCGGTCGGGGTGTACAACCACCCGACCTTCTCCAAATCCAAGCTGGACGGCAACGGCGGCATCTACGCGCAGGACTCGTGGACCATCGACCGCCTCACCATCAATTACGGGATACGGGTGGACTTCGCGTCCATCTCGGTTCCCGCGACGCCCAAGCCGCTTGGCCGCTTCGTGAACTCGTTCGCGTACCCCGCGGCCGAGAACCTGCCGAAGTTCGGACCGGACTGGGCCCCGCGGCTGAGCGTGGCGTACGACCTTTTCGGGGACGCGAGGACGGCCTTGAAGTTCGCCTGGAACAAGTACGTCAGCGACGTCGGCGTCTACCTGCCGGAGCGTTATTCGGTCGCCACCCGCGCCACCGACGTGCGCGACTGGTTCGACTGCCACCTAAACGTCGTCGGTACCGCCTGCTCGGGCCGCGATCCGTACGGGGGCAACGGCGACGACATCGCTCAGAACTGGGAGATCGGCCCGGGTCAGGAGATCTTCGGGTTCCGCTCGCCCAACACCCCCGATCTCGACAACTTCGCGCGCGAATACAACCAGATCTGGACCGCCGGCCTGCAGCAGGAGCTCGTTCAGGGGCTGTCCATCGGGCTGGAGTTCCGCCGGCGGGCCTTCCACAACACGTGGTCGGCCGACAACCTGGAGTACAACCTCGGCGATTTCGGGGCGCTCTCCGACGGCAGCCCCGACCCGGCGATTGCCGGCACGGGGCGCTACTTCGAGCTGGCCCGGCCCTATCCAATGGTCGGGTCGGTCACCGTGTTCAACATCGACCCGGCCGTGCGGCTGCTGACCGACAACGTCGATCGGACGCGCGGTCCCGGGTACTCGAACATCTACCACGGGTTCGAGCTGAGCATCCAGGGGCGGCTTCCGAACGGCGGGTCGCTGTTCGGCGGCTGGACCGTGGAAGACACCGGCCGCACCACCATCTACAACTACGACCGGTCGACCGGGGGCACGCGGTACGGCGGCCAAGTCAACGACTGCGCCGACGTGCTCGCCCGCGGCGACAACCCGAACGAGCTGCGCTTCTGCGACGCCGGCGCCTATCCGCGCCCGTACCGGCACGAGTTCAAGCTGTCGGGAACAGTTCCGTTCTCGCTCCCCGGACTCGGCGACATGCAGTTCGGCGGCTCGTTCCAGGCCTATCCGGGCGGCGCCGGCGACTGGGGCGGCCTCCAGGAAGGCGTCTACGTTCATCGGACCTCCGGTGACCCCCTGCTCGGCACCTACTCGGACACCCTCTACGGGCAGCCCGGTCACTGCGTCGCGCCCTGCACGCTCGGCGGTCGCCTCGTGCCGGAGGAGGCCTCGACGATCAGCACCAGCACGTCGGCCTACTGGGTCCCGATGATCCCGCTCAACACCGTGAAGTTCGTCCCCTACTGGACGCAGCTCGACGTCAACATCCAGAAGGTGTTCAACATCGGTAGCTGGCGCTACGATGCGCGGCTCGAGCTCTTCAACGCGTACAACTACGGCGTCGAGATCTGGCAGACCGGCTCGCGCAACGCGAGAGGCAGCACGGGTGCGGGCTACCAGGCCCTTTCGCAGTGGGAGCGCGCGAGCAAGCTGCTCGAAGGGAGGGTCATCCGCGTAGCGGTCACCGCGAGCTTCTAGGCCACAGCAGGGCCGGGGGCCCCCCAAGAACGCCCCCGCGCCGTGAGCTGCGAGCTCCTCCGGGAGCTGGCGGAGGTTGGCTCCGTCGGCTCCGGTTCCTCCCCGCCGGCTTTTGTTTCGCTTCCCGCCGGCTCTGGTTCTCCATGCCACTGAGCTACACTCGGACCGGATGCGCACGCTGTCGTTGCTCGGTCTGCTGCTGTTGACCATCCCGACGGCGTGCCGTGCGCCGGCGGAGCCGGCGCTGCTGCCGGTGGTGCTCCCCGACCTGGGCGGCCGAGGGCCGCCGGGTGATGGCGCGGCGCACGAGCCCCGACGGCTCGGAGTGGAGCCCCTTCGAGACCATCATCCAGCCCGACATCTACGACCCGCACGACGTTCAGATCATGGAGCTCTGCGTCACGCCGGTGCGAAGCGGGTACATCGGCGTGATCGCCATCTACCTCAACCGCACGCAGACGATCGAGCTGCAGCTGGGCGGCAGCGCCGACGGTCGCATCTGGGACCGGCGCGTGCGCCTGCCCGCGGTCGCCGTCGGGGCGCTGGGCGACTACGGCGGCGGCATGCTGTGGCCCTCGCACCACATGGTCGAGCACAACGGCCGGCACTACATGTAGTTCTCGGGCACCGAGGGGCTGCACGGCGATCCGGCGGCCAAGGGCCCGACGATCTGGCCGTTCTTCTCCGCCATCTGCCGCGCCAGTTGGACCGTCAATCGCTACTGGGCGGCCGTCTCAGGCCCGGGCGGCGACGTGGTGGGCACGCTGACCACGCACCCGTTGCCCGTGGGCGGCAAGCGGCTGATCCTCAACGCCGCGACTTCAACCGTGGCCGAAGGTGAGTTGCACGCGGAGCTGCTGGACCCGGACGGCAACGTCCTGGAGGGCTTCGGCAAGGACGACTTCATCCCCTGGCGCGGCGACCGCACCGCCGCCCCGGCGCGCTGGACCGGCGGC
>JAPOWL010000149.1:3072-3390 GCA_026707615.1 Acidobacteriota bacterium
CCGGTGGACGACTGCGCCGTGCGCTTTCATTTGCTCCGATCTCGCCTGTACGGATACGCCTGGGAGTAGAGCCATGGCCATCGACTCGCGCCGGATCCTGCACCAGTTGGGCCGCGGCGAGGCGACCGACGCCGTCCGCGCCGCCGCCGGGTTGACCGATGCCGACTTCGAGGCCTGGTGGAACCAGGAGCTCGTAGGCCGGCTGGCGGCGACCGATGGACAACGGTCGGGTCCGGTCGGCGCCGCGGTCGAGATTCAGCGGGACACGAACGGCCTCGCGCACGTCTACGCCGAGAACGAGACCGACCTCTTCGTGGG
>JAPOWL010000269.1 GCA_026707615.1 Acidobacteriota bacterium
GTGCCCGACGTGGGCCCGCTGGTCACGGCGCTTCCGGAACGTAGATGACGATTCCGGGGCCGTTCCCGCGACCGGACCGACGTGGGCCCGCTGGTCACGGCGCTTCCGGAACGTACCGGGTCAGGGGGCTTCCGGCACGTAGATGATCTCGCCGCTCTCGAGCTGGTAGGCGACGCCGACCCGCCGGCCGCGGCGGCCCGCGGCATCGTCCACGTCCTCGGCCCTGTAGCGGGTGACCTCGCCGCCCTCCTGCGTGATGATCTCCATCTCGGCCGTGCCGGGGTTCTTGACCATCGTGAAGTCCTCCTGCGTGAGGAACTCCGTCAACTGCCAGCGGCTGACCATGGCCACCATGAGCGCCACGGCGAAGACCATGGCGACGTCGAACAGGTTCGCGATGGCGCCGAGCGGGTCGGCGTCGTCACGAAATGCCGCGCCGATCCTCCGCCGCCGTCTCCTGCTGGTCATCCGAACCTCCTCGTTCGCGCGCCGTCGTTCCTTCGCCGATGAGCCCGCTCACGAACTCGAGATCGCCCAGGGCCTCGCCGTGCCAGCGCTGCTTCGCCTGCTGCACGGCGAAGCCGATGCCGCCGACGAAGAGGCCCACGACGGTGGTCGAGAAGGCCACCTGCAGGTTCTCGGCCATGGCCGCGATGTCGCCCGCGGCCAGCCCGACGAGCGCCGGCCCCATCGGGATGAGGGTTCCCATCAGGCCGAGCATCGGGCCCAGCCGGGCCATGGTCCGCGCCGCCGCGAGGTCCTGCTCGCAGCCGGCCTCGAAGTCGGCGAGCGCCTTCTCGCGCTGTGCCGTGGACTGCCCGTGGGCGAGCAGACGCCCGATGGCCGGCTTCCACCGCGGCTCCGGGGGCAGGTCGGCGTCGCGGAGCAGCGCCTCCACGTTGTCGCGGTCGAGCCGATCGAGCAGCGGCCGCAGGGCGGACCGGAACCGGAGCCGCGACAGCCAGGCGCCGTAGGTGCGGCCGGCAAGCAGCAGCGCGCGGGCGAACAGGATCAGCAGCAGGACGATGACCGGCACCAGCAGCCCGGTCGAGAGCAGGTACAGCGTGCGTGTCAGCAGCTCCATAGAGGCTCAGCCCGCGAGGCGGCGCAGGCGCCGGCGATGGCTCCAGTAGCCGACGAGCATACCGAGAACCGCGGCCGCGGCGACAACCGCGTGGGGTCCGGCTTCGAGCGCCGTCGCGCTGCTGTCCACCCCGCCCTGCAGGGCGTACGCAGTCAGACCGGCGGCCAGCACCACCTGGCCGACGTGCACGAGCAGGCGCAACTCCACCCGGAGATCGACATCCGGCAGCAGCCGTCGGATCCCTTCGCTCCCCACCAGCCCCGCGGCCACGACGGCCAGGCACAGCGCTATCGCGGTGGTCTCGAACGACCACTCCGACGCCGCGTCGAACACCTTCATCTCCAGGTAGAACAGCGCGAGCACCGCAACGACCCCGACATGGTACGCCGCCAGCTTCCGCAGCCACCGCTTCCACCGCTCGCCGTGCAACGGCTGGGCGTGCCGCACCCGCAGCAGCAGGGTGGCTCCGGCGCAACCGAGGACGCCGTCGAACGCCAGGACGGCGGCCAGCGTCTGAATGTCGGTGCCGTCCAGACTCCCCAGGAAGGCGGGCAGGCTCTGGCGCAGGACGATGGGATACACGGCGTAGGCAACTGCGGCGACCAGAGCGGCGGTGAGCAGACGCCCCCAGAAACGCTCGATGAACGCCGTCGCCAGCAGGAGGAGGACGATGCCCGTTCCCGCGGCAATGTCGAGCACCGCCTCCATGTTCTCCGTCCCAGGTAGTCCGCGCAGACCGCGCGCTGCAGCATGGCGCTGCCCACGCAGCCGCGCAGACTCCCAATGCGCCACGCCAGGGCGCGTTATGTGGTTCTCCGCCGCCGCAGGGCGAGCAGCGCGACCGCGAACAGGGTGGCGACCAGGACCGCGCCCAGCCAGGCTGCACGCGCCGGGCTCGGCGGGCTGGCCGGCGTATCGGCCGGCCGCGGCTCCGCGTCCTGCTCCGCCAGCACCACGCTCGCGTCCGCCAGCTCCACGCTCGTCGTCAGGCTGCGTTGCAGCTCGCTGCGGTAGGCCGCCGCGAGGTCCGCCGGCGCCTGCTCGGCGATGAACGACGCCAGCGCCGCGTTGTCGCAGACGAACCCGCTGCAGCCCGCCTCGAACTCCTCCACCAGCCGAATGTGCAGCTCCGCCAGCACCGCCACCTGTTCCGCCGTCGCGTCCCAGAGGCCCTTGCGCACGGTCTCCAGCATCACCGCCGTCATCTCCTGCAGGGCGTACGGGTTCTCGCGCCGGAAGAACGCCTCGACCCCGAGGCCGTGGCGGTCGTCGACGTAGACCTCGTACAGCTCGTTCCACAGCGCGTCGTCGATGGCGGCCGGCTTCATCACGTTCCAGCCGTAGGTGTTGCGGAACGTCTCCGCGAAGTGCTCGGCCGATGACGCCCCGCCCTCCTGCATCTCGCCGATGTAGGCCGGGTTGAGGAGCGTCGACCGCGCCTCGGTCCAGATCGTCTCCTCCAGGTCCGTCACCCGCGGCCGGTTCATGTTGCGGAAGTCGTTGAAGTAGGCGTCGGCGTCCCGGCCGGTGACGTGGCGGACGGCTGCGCTGAGCCCGCCCATGAACTCGTAGACATGGTCGAGGCTGAGCGCACCCCAGGTGTGGCTCTGCCGCGGCTGCACGACGATCTCGGTGTCGGCGAGCGCCGCCTCGAAGATGCCCTCGGCGTAGAAGCTCCAGAGCTCGCCCTCGTCGTAGACGGCGCCCATGTTGCGGATGTACTGATCCGCCACCTCGGCGTCCTCCTCCCAGCGGTCGCCGCTCTCGACCATCCCCATGATGGCGGTGCCGTAGTTGCCGTTGACGCCGCCGAAGACGCGCAGGGTCGAGTAGCGGCGCGCGTCGGCGGGGGAGAGGCCCTTCTCCTTCATCACCTCTTCCGCGCGCAGGCGGCCCGCGTGGACGAAGTTGTCGTGCTTCTCCCCGTCGCGCGCGTCGGCCGCCATCGCCACGGCGCGGTTGATGAGCGCGAGGCGGGAGGCGGCGAGGTCGCGGAGCTGGCCGGCGGTCTGGACGACGACGTCGATGCGGGGCCGGCCGAGGTCGGCCGAGGGAATCAGGCGGAGGTCGCCGACCCGCCCGCGCGGGTCCCACACCGGCTCGACGCCGAGGAGGTAGAAGATCTGCCCGATGGTGGCGCCCTCGGTGCCGATGAAGTCGGTGGGCCAGAGGGTGAAGGCGACCTTCTTCGGCCAGGCGTCGTGCCGCCGGCGGTGCTCGTCGATCAGGGACTCGGCCAGCCTGCGCCCCACCGTCCACGCTTCCCGGGACGGCGTCTGCTCGGCGTCGATGGAGAAGAGGT
>JAPOWL010000468.1 GCA_026707615.1 Acidobacteriota bacterium
CTGAACCTCCGTGTCATGGCCCATGGCGCACCGGACTGCTGCGCCGCACGACCGACCCGGTCCTGTCCGGACGCCTATCATAGCGGAGACGGACGCCCGGCGTCCTGCCCACACGATATCCTGAAGCGGCAGCTGCGAAACGTGATGAGCGAGACGTCCATGCCGCTGTTGCTGGCCAGGAAATCCACCATCCGCTCCGCTCGCTCGTCGGCGCCCGGGCCGACCGGATAGGTAGCCGAGAGCGGCCATCTCCGAGCCACGCCGGCAGGTTCTCCTCGCACGCGCCGGTAGTCCGACATCCGTGCCGAAGGCGCGGTACTCGGCGTCGTCCAGGACCGGCTGGTGGGTGCCGCAGGCAGCCGTGGACTCAGCCGCCTAGCCGCAGCGCCAGCGCCCGATCCGCCTGCCGGCTGGCCGCGAGCAGCAACAGGTCCAACGGCAGCGTTCCGATCCGCCCGGTGGCGGTGCCCGGACCGAGGGGCGGCGCGTCCGGGCTGACGAGGTAGGCGCGCCCCTCGAACTGCGGGAAGCGTTCCAGGAACCGCAGCAGCCCCGACCGGGGGTGGCGGACGGACGAGGCGATCTCGAAGGCGAGCGGCTGGTCGGATTCATCGTAGACCAGGTCGACTTCGTGCTGCCCTTCGCGCCAGTGATGGAGCCGCGCCTGGGTCTGGCGGGCGAGCGCGTGCAGGTGGCTCGCGGCCAGGTTCTCGTACAGGAGACCCATCTCCTCGGCGTCGGTCAGTGGCCGGACGCCCCGCTGGAGCGCGGCGTTCCGCACCGCCCCGTCGACGAAGTAGACGCGCCGCCCGCGGCGCTGCACCGCCCCCTCGCGCCCGGAATAGTTCTCAACAGCACACGCGGTTGCGCTTCGAATGGGTGCTGTTTTCCGAATAGCATATTCTTGCCGGATGTTAATGGGTGCCGGCCGAGGTGCCGCAGGCTCGGCGGCCGGCCCGCGGAACACCGCCGGGCCGTCCGCCGGGGCGCCGAATCAGAACATCGCGATCGGGTTGACCGGCGACCCCGTGCCGTTCGGAATCCGCAGGGGCGCGATGGTCATCATGAACTCCCAGCGGTTGCGCTCGGCGGCGGCATTGGCCAGGTCCTGGAAATCGGCCCGGTCGAGCACCTGGATGCCCAGGATGGTCAGGGCGAAGTTGTGGAGCGCGGTGCGGGGCAGATCGCCCTCCGGCTGCGGCGCGTAGCCGGGCGTCTCCCAGCCGGCGATGGCGACGTCCCGTTCCTTGAGCCACGGGATGACGTTGTTGTCGAGCCCGGCCGCCTCCTGGCCGGTGTCGAAGGGCCCGAGGGCGTCCTGGCGGGCCCAGCGTCCCCAGCGGATGAGGAAGGCATCGCCGGGACCCGCCCGCACGCCGGCCCTCTCCTCCCAGGCCTCGAGGTCCGCCACCGTGATGCGGGTGCCCGGCTCGAGCCACGGCACGCCCTTGAGCCGCGGGATGTCGTAGAGCACGGCGCGTGTCACCAGACCGTCCTTGACGGCCATGATGGAGTTCTTCTTCGCGCCCTCCTCCATCGTCACCAGGCCGTCGACGTCGTAGCCGTTCCACATCTTGCCGTCGAAGAAGACGTGGGCGAAGGCATCGAGGTGCGTCGTACCCGGCCCGTGGATGCACGGGTAGTTGATCGTGTCGCTTGCGGCCCGGCGGTTGGCCACCGTCATCGACCATTCGACCGGACAGGGGACATCGGCGGAGCGGTAGTTCTGGGCGTTCGACGCCAGCGAGACGGTGAAGCCCTCCGTGACGAGGGCGGCCGCCTCGGCCCGTTTGGCGGGCGTGATCAGATTGGCCGCGCCCAGCTCGTCGTCGGGGCCCCAGCGCCCCCAGTTCGAGAGCTCGGTCAGCCACCGATCGAACTGCTCGGCGCTGACCAGCGGTGGAAGCGCGTCCGGCTCCTGCGCGTGCGGACCGGCGGCGAGCACGGCCGCGCAGGCGGCTCCGGCCAGGAACAGCGACAGGCGGGCAGATCTGATCATCGCGGGCTCCCCTCTTGTCGAAGTCCGGCCATTATAGCGACGCCTCCGGCCCCAGCCACCGGCGAAGGTCGCGACCGGAACCGAGCGGACGACCTTCGGAGGCCTGCTGGCCGTCTGCTGCCGGCATACCTCTGCTCAACGCCCCCGCAGACGACGATTCGGCCCTGCCACCTTCGCCATCGCGCGTCCGGGCCGATCGTCCGCGACCGATGACCCGTCACGGAGTGCGACCGGATACGATCGGCCTGCACTTCGCCTTTCATGTCGCCCCACCCAACCCGCCGTCGGCCCCGCCGGTTCGCGCGCCTCGTTGCGCTCGCGGCAGGACTGGCCCTGGCGGGCGCGGGAGGGGAAGCAAGCGCCCAATCCGAGCTGGCCCCCGGCACGCCCGACCCGCGAGAGACCGCGCCGTCCCTGGCCCAGGCGCCTCCGGGCCAGCGCACCGGCGGCTTTGCCGTGATCGGCGCCGCCGACCGGCCGGCACCGCCGATCCCGCCCGCGGTCATCGCGCGCGACGCGCTTCGGCGCGCCACCATCCGGGCGGTGAAGCTGTCGACGGGCCTGCGCCTCGACGGGCGGCTCGACGAGCCGGTCTACGAGACGGTGCCCGCCATCGACGACTTCATCCAGCAGGAGCCCGACGAGGGCGCGCCCGGGACCGAGCGGACGGAGGTCTGGATCCTTTTCGACCGCGACCACATCTACGTCGCGGGCCGCCTCTGGGACTCGGCTCCGCCCAGCGCGTGGGTCGCGAACGAGATGCGGCGCGACACGAGCCAGCTCCGCGAGAACGACACGCTCTGGGTCGCCCTCGACACCTTCAACGACCGGCGCAACGGCGTCGCCTTCTACACGAACCCGCTCGGCGCCATCGGCGACTTCCAGATCACCAACGAGGGCAACCCCAACGGCGACTGGAACCCGGTCTGGGACGTGCGCACGGGGCGCTTCGAGGGCGGGTGGACGGTCGAGATGGAGATCCCCTTCAAGTCGCTCCGCTACCGGCCGGATGCGGCGCCGGTCTGGGGAATCCAGATGCGCCGGCTGGTGCGGCGGCGGAACGAACGAACCTACCTGACGCCGGTGCCGATCTCGATCGGCCGCCGGGGCCTCTTCCGGGTGTCGGACGCCGCGCAGCTCGTGGGGCTGGAGCTGCCGGCGGCGGGCCGGGCGCTCGACGTCAAGCCCTACGCCATCGGCGGGAGCACGACGGCCGGCAGCGGCGACGGATCGTTCGACACGGCCGGCAACGCGGACGGCGGCATCGACGTCAAGTACGGCGTGACGCGCAACCTCACCGCCGACCTCACGCTCAACACCGACTTCGCGCAGGTCGAGGTGGACGAGCGGCAGGTCAACCTGACGCGCTTCAACCTGTTCTTCCCCGAGAAACGCGAGTTCTTCCTGGAGGGGCGCGGCATCTTCGACTTCGCGCGCGGCGGGGGCCCGAGCGCGCGCGACAGCGCGCTGCGCCAGATCGGCGGGGGCGGCCCCGGGCGTTTCGGCGGCGGGAACGCGCCGACGCTCTTCTACTCGCGGCGGATCGGCCTCGGCGAAAGCGGGCAGGTCGTGCCCATCCGGGGCGGCGGGCGCATCACGGGCAAGGTCGGCCCCTTCGACCTCGGCGCGCTGAGCATCCAGACCGGCGATGCCGCCGACCTCGGAGGGAGCGTGGCGGGCAGCGGGGCGGCGCACGGCACCAGCGCAGCGAGCGGCGCCGCGGCTACCAACTTCACGGTGGTCCGCATCAAGCGTGACGTGCTGCGCCGAAGCAGTGTCGGAGCGCTGTTCACGAACCGCTCCGTCTCGATCGCCGGGGACGGGGCCAACCAGGTCTTCGGCGCCGACGGGACGTTCTCGTTCTACGAGAACGTCAGCCTCGTCGGATACGTCGCGAGAACGGAAACCCCCGGCCTCGAAGAACGGGACCTCAGCTACCAGGGCCAGTTCACCTACGCCGGGGACCGCTACGGCCTCTCGGCCGAGCACCTGGTCGTGGAGGCCAACTTCCGGCCCGAGGTCGGCTTCGTCCGCCGCGACAACTTTCGCCGCTCCTACGCCTCCGCCCGCTTCAGCCCGCGGCCGCGGTCGATTGAAGCCGTGAGGCGCTTCCGTCTCGAGGCGAGCCTGGACTACATCGAGACCGCCGACACCGGTATCGTCGAGAGCAGGGAGGCGCAGATCGGCTTCTCCACCGAGTTCGAGTCGAGCGACCGGGTCGGGGTGACGGCTGTCGACAGCTACGAGTTCCTCCTTGAACCGTTCGCAGCCGGGCCGGACGTGACCCTCCCGGTGGGCGGCTACGGATTCCGCGACGTCGAGACCAGCTACACGATCGGCGCGCAGCGCCGGCTCACCGGCATCCTCCGGGTGCGTGCGGGCCAGTACTTCAACGGCACGATCCGCTCCGTCGGCTTCAGCCGCGGCCGGCTGGCGCTCACGCCGGAGCTCGCCATCGAGCCGACGCTGTCCGTCAACTGGATCGAGTTGCCGCAAGGGAGCTTCCGCAACGACCTGTACCTCTCGCGCATCACCTACACCTTCACCCCGCGCATGTTCTTCAGCGGCCTGCTGCAGTATGCCTCCGCGTCCGGGACCCTCAGCACGAACCTGCGGCTGCGCTGGGAGTACAGCCCCGGCAGCGAGTTCTTCGTCGTCTACACCGAGGACCGCGACACCGACCCGCTGCGGCCCGACCGCTACACCATGCTCCGCAACCGCGGCCTCGCGGTGAAGGTCACGCGCCTGTTCCGCTTCTGAGTGGCTGCAGCCGTCCCACCAGGGAGCGGAGCCGGGAAGGCCGTCCATGCTGCCGTGCAGCTCGCGCCGCCACCCGCGGGGAGCGGAGCCGGGTACGATTGTCTGGAGGCAAGGCAAGCTCAATGCGTGCGCGCATCATCTGGCTCACGGCCGGCCTGACCAGCGTCGCCGCCGGCATCGGCCTGGTGCTCGCGTCCGCCGTCGAGGGCGGTATCGCGTTCGTCGTGCTGGGCGCCGGCCTCCTCGCGGGAGGCGGCTTCGTGCGGCCGAAGCCACCCCCCGCTGACGCGGACGCGACTTCCCCCGACGACCTGACTCGCCGCATCGCGGAGCTGCGGCACCTCGAGAAGCGGTTGCTGGAAGGCGGGGTATCCCCGGCAGAGCGCGCGTACCACGAGCTGCGGCTGGGACGCGACGTCGGCGACGGCCCGCCGACGCCGGCGAACCCGGACGACCTGAATGATGACGAGCGGCGCCTGGCGGAGCTCGCCTCCCGCCGCTGCGAGCGCGTCTGGGAGGGCATCCGCGAGCGTCGCTACGTGCGCAGCGAGGACGGAAGGGTCGCCGACCTGAAGGGCGGCGCCATCTTCGCCGAGGTCCGCGAGATCGTGCAGGAGGTCGCCGGCCTTTACCACGCGCAGTCGGACAATGCCGTGCTCGAGGTCCGTACCGGCGACATCGCGTTGGCCGTCCGCTCCGCCATCGGCGACCTGCTCCACCTGGTGAGCCAGGTCCCCTACGTCGACCCGGCCGCCTGGTCGATCCGCTCCGTGGTCGAGCGGCTGGAGCAGGCGCAGAAGGGGCTGGAGCTCTACCGCAGAGTCTCGCCGTACCAGCCGTACCTGAACGCGGCCTCGGTGGCCGCCCGGCTGGCCCTCGGCGCGAATCCCATCACGCTGGCCGCCTGGACCGTGGGGAGCCAGGTCGCCTGGCGCGCGGGCGAGAAGGTGGTCCGCTCGTACGCCGAGACCTGGCTCAAGGACCTGCTGGAGACCTCGGTCGCCCTCGTCTACGTCCACGTCGCGCGCACCTACGACCCGCGCCGCGCCTACCGCGGCGCGGAATGGGCCGCGCTCGTCGAGGCCCTGCGCATCCACGCCCGCGTTCCCGGGGCCGACCACAACCGCAAGCTCCTGCTCGACCGCATCCTGGGCGCGCAGATCCCGGACGAATTCGCCAAGATGACGCTGCTCCGGGCGCTCGCCGCCGATCGCGCGCCGGATCCCCGGTCCGCGCCTGCCACCGACCTGACGGCCCTCCGGCCGGAGGAGCGGAAGGCAGTCGCCGAGCGGCTGACCGACGTGCTCACCGCCATGCGGGGACTGGATGCGCCGGAGGCCGCCGAGGCACTCCAAGATGTGGAGCGCCGGCTGCAGGCTCCGCTGGGGCTCGACCGCCCAGACTACGGCCCTCCCGCCAAAACGCCGAAGCCCAGGGAGTTTGGCCGGCTCGCGGCGCGCGCCCGGGACCGGCTGGGCCTCGGCCGCCAGGCACCTCAGGCGGCAACGGACCCTTCGCGCCTGCGCGCCTTGCTGGCCTGCGCGGCCGCCTCGACGTGGTCGCCACGCTCGGTGCCAGCGATCCTGCGCGAGATCGCTAGGGGCGACGACCAGCCGCCGGTCGCGGTCTTCGAGGCGACGGACAGCCAGGGCCGAGCGAAGTGGTTGCTCTTCTTCGACGACCGGCTCTCCGTCGGTAACGTCCCCGGGGCACGGGTCCACGTCGGTGACGCCGCGCCAGAATCGCACGCCATCGGTGACGTGAAGTTTCTTCGCGACCGTGGCTGGCTCGCAGACGCCCTCGTCGTCAACTGCGGCAACCAGCGGTGGACGATCACGGGAAGCCGAACGCGGCGGTTTCGGTCGTACTTTGGTCCCCTGTTGCGGCGTCTCCGCCGCCGTGCCGAGGCGATTGAGCGTGCCCCGTGAAGAACTGAGTCTGTCGCAAGAAAGCGGTACCAGCTACTGTTGTCCGACACACGACACCGTCGCACGAGATCGTCCGCCTACCTGCGGCCCCTCGAGAAGGGCTGCGATCTGCACGTGCGTCACAGAAGCGTCTGAGATACGCTTCCCGAGAATGTGGCTATGTGCCGCTGCATCACACTGGCGAGCGTTGCGCTCTGGGAGATGACGGGCTCACCGAGCGGGCCGAATCGTGAGCTCAGTGGGGCTACGCGTGGACAGGATTGGCATCATGCCGCCCTCTATTGACTGTGGCTCTGCACACCCGACGGGAGCCCCCGACGAAGCGCCGTGACGGACCTGACGATGTACCAAGCGGCAACGTCGACCGAGCCCTGAATCGCGGAGTCTCAGACTCGGGACACCTCCCCCAGGGCCATGCGCTTTCCTCCGACTCCTCGAGTCGAACCGACGGCGACTCTGCATGTCCTGCAGGAGTGGGAGGGCTATGTCGTTGACATCTCCGGCGATACGCTGCAGGCCCGGTTGGTCGACGTGACCGCCGGCTCGACTCACGAGGAAGAAGAAGCGGTCATTCCTCTCGTGCAGTTCTCCGCGCGAGAGCTGGCCGGCGTTAGGGTGGGCAGCGTCTTCCGCTGGGCCATCGGGTACGAGCGGTCTGCGACCGGGACAAGGAAGCCTGTATCCAACATCGCGTTTCGCGACCCTCCCAGGATGACAGAGCGCGACTTCCGGGAAGGACGGCGGTGGGCGCGCGAAACCCTGCGGGCGTTCAAGCGGTGACGCCCGCGCCACGCCCGGCGGAGCACTCCGCCATCCGCGCCGCGTAGACCCGGCAGGAGCCCGAGGTGCGAGTGGATAATGAAGAGAAACGGGCCGAGGAGAAGCGTTGGCCTCAGGCCGAAGAGTTCTTGGAGTGGCTGACGGAGAAGGCGTTGGGGGGCGTACCTGGGCTGCTCCCCGGCGACATACGGCTGTCGTCCGCCCGCGAGCTGGCCGAGGAGTACCTGAACGACGGCTCCTATCAGGATCCGGACGAGCGGGTCGAGGCACTGATCCGGTTTGAGTCGGCCAAGAGCTTCGCGGCTGGTTTCGTCTGCGGGCTGGGCGGAATCTTGACAATCCCCATCGCCCTGCCCGGGGCACTGGCGGCCTCCTGGATCATTCAAGCCAGAATGGCTGCCGCGATTGCCCGCATCTATGGTCACGATCTCGACGAGGACAGAGTGAAGACAGTCGTCTTGCTGTCACTCCTGGGCAGACCGGCCCTGGACGTCCTGAGGCAAGCTGGCGTGACGATCGGGAAGAAGCTCAGCACGCAGCTTGTCAACCAGATCCCGGGTCGGTTTCTGATTGAGATAAACAAGCGGGTCGGCTTCCGACTGCTGACGAAGGCCGGTGAGAAGGGCGTCGTCAACATCATCAAGGTGGTACCCGTCGTAGGCGGCGGAATCGGTGGAGCGCTTGACGCAGCTACCTGCAGGGCGACCGGTGAAGTCGCGCGGTCACTCTTCCGCGACGAGGCGCTCGTTCGAGGTCCGTAGCAGCCGCGAGTGCGTCGAAGCCGATCCCGCGCCTCGACTTGTGGCGCCGCGCTGCAGTGGCTGCGGCCGGGGAGAACGTGCTTCCCCGGCCGCTCGGATGGCGGACTCGAGCGCGAGTCTGGCGACCCCTACGACAGGCCGGTCAGCTCCCGTAGCGTTCCCGTGCTGTCGCCGAAGCGCTCCATCGGGACGCCGAGCATCTGCAGCATGGTGAGCTGCAGGTTGGTCATCGGGTTGGCGTCGGGCTGATAGACCAGGTGGCGGTCGCCCTTGATCTGTCCGCCGCCGTGGCCGACCAGCAGGAGCGGGACGTTGTTGTACACGTGCGCGTCCCCGTCCCGCAGCGCCGCGCCGTAGAGCAGCATCACGTTGTCGATCAGCGAGCCGTCGCCTTCCGGCGTGGCGGCCATCCGGGCCACGAACTCGCTGAAGAGCTGCACGTGGTACTGGTTGATCTTCGTGACCTTCTCGATCTTCTCGACGTCGCCCCGGTGGTGCGTCAGCGGATGGTGCGGGTCCGGGACGCCGATCTGCGGATACGTGGTGCCGCTCTGCTCGCGGCCGATCATGTAGGTGAAGACCCGCGTGACGTCGGTCTGGTAGGCCAGCAGGAGCAGCTCATACATCAGCCGCGCGTGATCGTCGAACGAGACGGGGATGCCTGCCGGTGAGTCGAGCAGCGGCAACTCCCGGTCGGCCTGCCGCTCGGCGATCTCGATGCGCCGCTCGATCTCGCGGACCGCGTCGAGGTAGTTGTCGAGCTTGCGCCGGTCCTCGCCGTCGAGGTCGCCCCGGAGGCGCGCCACCTTGTCCATCACCGCGTCGAGGATGCTCCGCTGCTGCTGCGCGCGCGCCAGCCGCACCCCGGCATCCGTGCTCCCGGCATCGCCGAAGAGCCGCTCGAACACCATGCGCGGGTTGGTCTCGCGCGGCATCGGCGTCGACCGGTCGTGCCACGAGATGTTGAGGTAGGCGCAACTGTAGCCGCTGTCGCAGGTGCTGACGCCGTTGAACGTGTCGGCGCCCTCGAGCGACAGCTCCAGCGACGGGAGGCGCGTCTCCTTGCCGACCGACTGCGCCGCGTACTGGTCCATCGACGTGCCGAGGTCGAGCTCCGAGCCCTGCGTCTGCTCGGCGTGAATGCCGGTCAGGAACGCCGCCGCGGGCCGCGAGTGGGAGCCGAGCGCCTCGCCGGGGCGCGCGAAGGCGGCCCGGTTGTCGAGGTTGGTGAGGATCGTCAGGTGCTTCCGCACCGGCTCCATCGGCCGCAGGAGCCGCGGCAGCTCGAACCCCGGCTCGTCGGTCGCGGGCGTCCAGTTGCCGTTCCGCGTGATGATGCCGTTGGGCACGTACACCACGCCGAGCCGCTTCGCGGGACGGGCCGCCGTGCGCGTGAGGGCCGTCAGCGCCGGCACCATCCCGTCGAGGAGCGGCAACGCCAACGCCGTGCCGACGCCGCGCAGCACCGTGCGGCGCGGGATGGCCTTCTTCGTGACGATCATGATCCCCTCCTCAACTGAAACGGTGCGCTCTCGACGACGCCCTGCACCAGCGCCGACCAGCGGTAGTCGCTCTCCTCGGCGTTCCGCACGATACGGCGGACCACCGGCCTATCGTAATACTCCAGCCGCCTCCCGAGGGCATACGTCAGCAACTTCTCGGCCACCGTCCGGACGAACTGCTGCCGGCGGTCGAGCAGCAGCTCCCGGAGCCCGGCCGGACCCTCGAAGCGGTGCCCGTCCGGCGTCACCCCGGAAGCATCGATGACGGGGCCCCGCTGTCCGGGAATCCGCGGGTCGTCGGTGGTGCGCCAGCGCCCGATGGCGTCGAAGTTGTCGAGCGAGAACCCGAGCGGATCCGTCAGGCGGTGGCAGACGGCGCAGCTCGGATTGGCGCGGTGCGCCTCCATCCGCTCGCGCTGCGACGTCGGCGCCGCCCCGTCCCCGCCGCTCTCCTCCAGCGGGGGGACGTTGGCCGGCGGCGCCGGGGGCGGCGCCCCGAGCACCCGCTCGAGCAGCCACTTGCCGCGGTTCACCACCGACGTGCGCGTGGAGTAGGAAGTCAGCGTCAGGATGCTCCCCTTGCCGATCAGGCCCGCCCGGCGGTCGTCGGGCAGCGTCACTCGCCGGAAGTGGTTGCCGTAGACGTCCGGAATGCCGTAGTGGCGGGCGAGCCGCTCGTTCACGAAGGTGTAGTCCGCCTGCAGGAGATCGAGCGCGCTCCGGTCCTCCCGGAGCTGGCTGGCGAGGAAGAGCTCCGTCTCGCGCTGCATGGCGTCGCGCAGGTTCTCGTCGAACGCCGGGAAGATGGTCGGGTCGGGCGCGACGTTGCGGATCTTGTGGAGCTCCAGCCAGAGGTCGAAGAAGCTGCGCGAGAGGCGCTCCGAGCGGGGGTCGGCCAGCATCCGCCGCACCTGCCGCTCCAGCCCCTCCGGGTCCGTGAGCGCACGCCGTTCCGCCGCCGCGAGCAGCGCATCGTCCGGAACGCTGTTCCAGAGGAAGAACGAGAGCCGCGACGCCAGCTCCAGGTCGTCCATGCGGTAGACGACGGCGCCGGCGTCCGCCGGCGGGCGCGGCACGCGGAACAGGAACTCGGGATCGACGAGGACGCGCTCCAGGACGGTCTGGACCCCGGCGTCGAAGTCGCCCTGCCGACGCCCCGACTCGAAGAAGCCGAACAGGTGCTCCACGTCCGCCGCGGTCACCGGTCGCCGGTAGGCGCGCCGCGCGAGCGTCGTGATGATCTCCCTCGCGCAGCGTTCCTCCCCGTCGCCGTCCGCGGGCGAGCAGACGAAGATCCGCTGCCGGCTCGCAACCTCGGTCGGGGTCATCCCGTCGAACGGCCCGCCGATGACGACGTTCCCGACGGCGGGGTTGCCGCCCATCTCCTCGTCGGTGCTGTAGCCGAACGTCGACATGTCGACCGGCGGCTGCAGCACGCCCTCCTCGAGGGCGGGGTTGCGGACGAACGCCACGCCGACGGTGCGGAGGCCGGCCGGCACCTGCACGCGCACCTCGAAGTCGTCGTCGGCGTGGTTGGCGTACCACTCCCACTCGGCCCCGCCCATGCCGGAGCTGCCGCAGAAGCTCGCGATGCAGCGCTCGGCATCGTCGCTCAGCCCCCCGCCGGCCACGAACGTGGCCACGCGGACGCCGTCCACGCGCACGTCGAGCGGGTGGGCCGTGTTACCGATGCCGCGGATGTAGTTGTAGAAGTTCCGGCGCAGCCCCACCCGGATGCTGTACTCCCCGTCGAGCGGGAAGTAGTGGCGCACGGCGATGCCGCCGCGGGTGCCGAACGGCAGGTCCTCGCTGGTGTGGTCGTCCTGGATCTCGCGGTCGGGCACGCGGTACGTGTCGAAGCGGGGCCGCAGGGTGGAGTCGCCGATGGCGAGCTGGCTCACCTGGCGCGCCGCGTAGAGGTAGCGCTCCATCAGCGTCGGCGAGACGGAGAGCACGTCGGCGATGTTGTCGAAGCCCTCGTCCTCGTCGTCCGGCGGCAGCAGGGCCTCGGGGTCGATCTCGGTCCCGAGCAGGTCGCGGATGGCGTTCCCGTACTGCACGCGGTTCAGCCGATGGACGGTCGTGCGGCCCGGGTTCGGGTCGTCGGCCGCCGCGCGGTCGAGCTCGGCCTCGAGCCAGCCCGCGACGGCATCGTAGGTGTCGGCGTCGGGGCGCGGCCGGCCGGCGGGCGGCATCATCCCGGCCCGGAGCTTGAGCGCCACCTGCTCCCACTCCGCGCGGTGCGCACCCACGTCCGCCACGTCGAGCCCCTCGAGAGAGACCGGGACGAGGCCCGCTGCCGCCCCCCGGTCCGTGTGACAGGTCAGGCAGTAGCGATCCAGCGTCGCGCGCACGGACTCTGCTGAGCCCGCGGCAGCGCTCGACGCCGCGGCCGCCAGGCAGAGGCTCGCGGCTGCTGCGATCCCGACCCCGCGACCGATCGACCGGACGGTGGGGAGTCGGGCCGGCTTCGTGGTCACGCCCGCTCGCTGCTGGAGCATTTCGTCACCTCTCGGTCGTTCGCCCGTCAGCCCGCACAGCGGACGAGTTGCCCACCCTCGTGGCACATCATCTGCCGCGGCGTGCGTGCCGCCTCGTTCGCCGCGTCGAGGTCGCCGCCGTGGTCGACGAGGAGCTCGACCACCGCGGGCCATGCCTTGTAGACGGCGGAGTGCAACGCGGTGTCGCCTGCCGCGTTGCGCACGCCCACGTCGGCGCCGAGCGCGAGCGCGAGCCGCGTAGCGGCCAGGTTCGGCTGCTCGTCGGCGTGCAGCGCCTCGGCCACCTCGGGCGGAACGCGGCGGTTGTGCCGGTCGATCTCGCCGTTGCTCCAGCGGGCCCCGGCCGCCATCATCAGCGGCGTCGTGCCGTCCCACAGCGGCAGGAAGGGATCCGCGCCGGCCTCGGCCAGGACGCGCATGATGCCGACGTCGGCGTACTTGGCGGCCAGCAGGAAGGGCGTCGCGCCCGCCAGGGAACCCGGCAGCACCCACCAGTGGGTGGCGCGCGGCACCCGGCTCCCCCGCGTGAGGCGGATGTCGGGGTCGGCACCGTGCGCGAGGAGCGTCCGCACCAGCCGCGTGTCGGCGCGCAGCACCGCGGTGTGGAGCGCTGCATAGCCGGCGCCGGCCGCGTTCGGCTCGGCGCCGCGGCGCAGCAGGAACGCGGCCAGCTCGTCGTGGCCGCTGAAGCTGGCGACGACCAGTGCCGACGCACCGTCGGGGGCCGTCTCGTTCACGTCCGCTCCCGCGTCGAGCAGCAACCGGGCGCTCTCGACGCTTCCCTGTCGGGCCGCGAACAGCAGCGGCGTGAAGCCCCCCAGCGGCAGATCTGCCGCCCCGTCGGCGCCGCCGCCGCCCAGGCTGACGAGGAGCGACCGGCTTTCGGAGCGCGCGCCGACGTCGGCGCCGTGCGCCAGAAGCAGGCGCACGACATCGGGATGCCCCTGCGCCGCCGCCCACATCAGCGCCGTCTGCCCCCGCGACGCCTCCCGCGCGTTGACCGCGCCATGGCCTGCGGCAAGCATCGCCGCCACCCCGTCCGCGCTCCCGGTTCGAGCGCAGGTCATGAGCGCCGTCTCGCCCATCGAGGTGGCCGCGTCCGGGTCCGCGCCCGCGGCGAGCAGCCGCTCTGTCAGCGAGCCGTTGCGGTTGATGCAGGCGAGCGCGAGGGGCGTGACGCCGTAGTCGTTCGCAGCGTCGACCGCGGCGCCCGCGCCCAGCAGGAGCTCGACCGCCTCGGCATCGTCCCAGCGAACGGCCCAGTGGAGCGGCGTCGCGCCGTCGCCTTCGGGCGCGCTGGGGTTGGCGCCCTGATCGAGCAGGGTCCGCAGCGCCGCGTAGTCGCGGCCGCGGACGGCCTCCTTCAGCCGTCCGTCGGATGCTTCGGCGACGGCTGCCACCCCCGACAGGCACGCGGCCACCGACGCGACGAGCGCCCCGCGAACCGCGCTGCGCATGCTCCCTCCTTCCGCAACCGCCGCGAGGTTCCTCCGCCGCGCCGGACGCCACCGCCGCAACAGCCGGCGCCCCGTGCAGGCCGCGTGATCCGGTGGCAATTGTCGGGCGCCGTGATCTTGCGCGGCCCGTCGTTGACCACCACCTGCGACGACACACCGCATTCTATCCACCGGGGGCCGCTGGGGGAACCGGGGAGGCGCGGCCTCGGGGTCACTGCGCGTCGCCGAGCGCGTCGTCGATCTCCTGCACGATGGCGGCGGCCGCCGAGGCCCGGTCCGGCGCGTTCAGCACGGGGCGCCCGACGACGAGATAGTCCGCGCCGGCGGCTATCGCCGCGGCCGGCGTCGTGCTCCGCTTGTGGTCGTCGGTCCCCGACCCGGCGGGCCGGATGCCGGGACTGACGATCCGGACGCGCGGCGTCGCGTCCTTCGGCCAGCGTCGCCGGCAGAGCGCGATGGCGTCGCCGGAGGCGATCACGCCGTCGCAGCCGCTCGCTATCGCGGCCTCCGCGCGCCCGAGGATCCACTCGTCGAGCGTCATCCCGCGGGCCGCGTCCGCCGGTGCGATGGCCGCCAGATCGCCCGCGTCGAGGCTGGAGACGAAGGGGACCGTCAGCAGGAAGGGCGTCTCCCGCGAGCCGCGGGCTGCTTTCGCCGCGGCGATGTCCCGTCCCTGCAGGCTCTCGTGCAGCGTCAGGAAGCGGACCGCCGGGTCGTCCGCGAGGTCGCCCACGACGCTGGCCACCGTGTTCCCGATGTCCGGCACCTTGAGGTCGACGAAGACGGTCCGCGGGCCGCTGGTGACCTCCTTCCAGAGACGATCGAGGCCTCCCGAACGCAGCCCGGCCATCAGCAGCCGCCATCCGACCTTGAACGCGCGCACGTCGGCCAGCTCGCCGACGATCCGCAACGCGTCGTCGACGCTGCCCACGTCGAGTGCGACGATCAATCGATCGCGACCGGTCAAGCCCCTCACCCCCTGCTTCGCCGGAGACGAGGGTCGACCGTATCCCATCTCCCGCGATGCAGGCCAGCCGGCGCCGCGACCAGCGCGCGCCGGTCCGCGCAGTCGCCCAACGCGTCCGTGAGGGCGCGCGGGCGCGTTACGATGGCAGGGTAGGCCGTGTCGCGCCGCTCGATCACGCCGACCGCAAAGGAGACCTCATGCGCAGCAACTGCCGTCGACACCGGCTGGCGGCCATCCTCCTCCTCGCCCCCGTCGCCCTGAGCGTCGGACCCGCGGCGGCCGGCGCCCAGGAGCGGAGCATCGAACCGGTCACCGACGCAATGCTGCAGGACCCCGACCCGGCCGACTGGCTGAACTGGCGGCGCACCCTCGACGGCTGGGGCTACAGCCCGCTCGACCAGATCGACCGCGACAACGTCCACGAGCTGCAGCTCGTCTGGGGGTGGCCGCTCGCTACCGGCTTCGGGCAGCCGACGCCGCTCGTGCGCGCCGGCGTGATGTACGTCCCGAACCCCGGCAACCGCGTGCAGGCGGTCGATGCCGCGACCGGCGAGCGCCTGTGGGAGTACGAGCCGCCGGCGACCGACGTGACGAATCCCGACGGAACGCGGCGCCCGGCCCGGGGCAGCCGCTCGATCGCGCTCTACGGCGACAAGGTCTACCTCAACACGACCGAGGCGCACATCGTGGCGCTGGACGCGCGCACCGGCGAGGTGGCTTGGGACCACACCGTCGCCGACCACGCGCTGGGGTACCGCTACTCCAGCGGCCCGATCGTGGTGGGAGGGAAGATCGTGGCCGGCATGACCGGCTGCGAGAACTACAAGATCGACACCTGCTTCATCTCCGCCCACGACCCGGACACCGGCGAGGAGGTGTGGCGCACGTCGACCGTCGCGGGCCCCGGCGAACCGGGCGGCGACACCTGGAGCGATCTGCCGCTCGCCTTCCGCGCCGGCTCCGACTCGTGGATCCCCGGCAGCTACGACCCGGCCACGAACCTGACCTACTGGTCGACGGCGCAGGCAAAGCCCTGGGCCCGCATCTCGCGCAACACCGACGGCGATGCGCTGTACACGAACAGCGTCCTGGCCCTCGACGGGGACACGGGCGAGCTGGCCTGGTACTTCCAGTTCGTGCCCGGCGAGACGCTCGATCTGGACGAGGTGTTCGAGAGCGTGCTCATCGACCACAACGGGCGGCGCTCGCTGTTCAAGATGGGCAAGCACGGCATCCTGTGGGAGCTCGACCGCGACACCGGCGCGTTCGTCGCCGCACACGACCTCGGCTATCAGAACGCCATCGACGTCGACCCCCAGACCGGCGCGGTGACCTACAGGCCCGGGATGGTCCCCGTAGCCGGCGTCGAGATCGACTTCTGCCCCGACCTGCTCGGCGTCCGAAACTGGCGGGCGAGCGCCTACCACCCCGAGACCGGGGCGCTCTACATCCCGATCCACCCGACCTGCGTCACCGGCGTGTTCACGGAGCTGCCGCAGGAGATCGGGAACCGCTACTACCGCAACCGGGGGTTCATGCAGCGCGAGAGCCGCGTGCACCCGGCGAGCGGCGAGCACGCGGGCCATCTCATCGCCATGGACATCGACACCGGCGAGATCCGCTGGCGGCACTCGATGGCCACGCGCCCGGGCGCCGCGGCCCTGACGACGGCCGGCGGGCTCGTGGTCGGCGCCGACACCGACCGGCACCTGTACGTGCACGACGTCGAGACCGGCGAGGTGCTGTTCCGCACGCGGCTGCCCGCCTCGGTCCAGGGGTTCCCCATCACCTATGCAGTGGATGGGCGTCAGTTCATCGCGGTGCCGGTCGGCGGCAACCGCACCAACGCGGTCTACGCCTTCGCGCTGCCGGAGCCGTCGCGTCGGCGCTAGGCGAGCGCCGAGCACCACCCGCCGTCCATGGCGCGCCGACTGCAGCCTTCGCCCCTCCGCCTCCTGCTGGCGTTGGCGCTCGTGCTGGTTGCCGGGTCTCCCGGGCTCGCGCAGGACCCGCCGGTCGTCACCGGCGTCGTGGTCGACGGCAGCACCGACGCGCCGGTAGCCGGAGCCGAGGTCACGAGCGGCGCGGAGACCGTCGCCGCGGACGACCAGGGGCGGTTCGCGGTGACCCTCGCCGCGGAGGACGAACGCCTGCGGGTGGCGGCCGAGGGCTACCTCGACAACGTCGTCCCGCTGGATGCGACGGTGCGCGCCGGGGAGGCGGAGCTCGAGGTGCTGCTGTTCCGGAACACGTTCGCCGAGACGGTCGAGGTGGTCTCGGCCGAGCGGCTGCCGGAGCGCCCGTCCGCCACTCCGATCGAGGCCGAGGAGGTGTTCCAGGTCGCCGGGAGCTTCGACAACATCTTCCGCACCCTCGACGCGCTGCCCGGCGTCGCCTCCACCGGGGACTTCGGCAGCCGGCTCGCGGTGCGCGGCGGAACGCCGGACCAGAACCTGACGATCATGGACGGGGTCGAGGTCCACAACCCGTACCGCCTCTTCGGCCTCGTCAGCGCGTTCAATCCCGAGACGGTCGACCGCTTCGAGCTGACCGCCGGGGGCTTCGGGGCCGCCTACGGCGATCGCCTGTCGTCGCTCCTCATCGTCGACAACCGCCCCGGGGAGAGCGACCTGGGAGGCTCGTCGTCCACCAGCGTGACCGACGCCAACGTCGTCCTGGAGGGAGCGGCCCCCGGCAACGGCTCGTGGCTGGTGAGCGGGCGGCGCACCTACTACGACCTCGTGGCCGGCATTGTCACCGACCAGAACCTGCCGTCGTTCGCCGACCTGCAGCTCCAGGCGGGGTGGGACTTCGGCCCCGGCCACCGGCTCTCGGTGCTGGGCCTCACGAGCCGCGAGAACGCCGACTTCCGCTTCGACGACGAGGACGACCCGGCGGGCGACAGCGGAGGCCTCGTTTCGGAGTCGGGAAACGACCTGGGCTCGGTGCGCTTCGATGCCGTGCTGGGGAGCGCGGCGACCAGCCGGACGATCGTCTCCTGGTATCGCAACACCGAGGTCCTCGGCGTCGACGCCAGCTTCTCGTCCGGGGCGCGCCGGTCGAACGCCCCCGACGACGAGACGGGGGTCGGCCGCACCAACGTCGCCTTCGACCGCTCGCTGTCGGTCCGCGACGTGTCGCTCCGGCAGGAGCTGGGCGTCGAGCTGTCGCCCGCCCACACCCTGGACGCCGGGATCGAGCTGCACCGACTGACGTCGGGGGTGGCGCTCTCGATCACCGGCGACCGGAACGAGTCGGCGGCGAACCCGTCGAGCGTGCGGGGCGGCGTGGGGCTGCCCGACGCGCTCGACTCCGTGCTTCGGGGGACGCGCGGCGGGGCGTGGATCCAGGACCGCTACCAGGTGACGCCGCGGCTGCTGGTCGAGCCCGGCCTGCGCCTGGAGTGGAGCACCGTCAACGGCGGCGCGGTGCTGTCGCCCCGCTTCGCGGCCACCCTGGCCCTCGGCTGGGAGAGCCGCCTGCGGGTGGCGGGCGGGCTCTACGCCCAGAGCCCCGGCTACGAGAAGCTCATCCAGTCGGACTACTTCTTCGACCTCTCCCCGGGACGGGTCGAGGCGCTGCGGCACGAAGGCGCGACGCACCTCGTGGTCGGCTTCGAGAGGGATGTCGGCGCCGGCACCCTGGCCCGCGTCGAGGCCTACTACAAGACGTTCGACGACCTGATCGTCGGCCGGCTCGAGACCGAGGCGGAGCGCCGCACCCGCGTGGGGCAGTACGACTTCCCGGCCGACCTGCGCGGGAGCGTGCCGGCGGCGGCCCGCATCACGAGCACGCCGGTGAACGGCGGGCGCGGCGAGGCGTACGGCATCGACGCCTACCTGGTGCGCAACGCGCCCGACGCGCGGCTCGGGGGCTGGCTCTCCTACGCCTGGGGGCGCGCCGACCGGCAGACGTACGGGCTGCGCTATCCGTTCGAGTACGACCGGCGTCACGCGCTCAACGCCGTTGGCCGCTACCGCCTCGGCGACCGCTGGAGCGTGGCGGCGACGGCGCAGGTGGCGACCGGCTTTCCCTACACGCCGGCCGTCGGGGTGCGGGTGGCTTCGACGACCGACGAGCGGGGCCGGCTCGTCCCGGCGCGCGATGCGTCGGGCGCGCTCGTCTACACGATCGACCGCGGCGGGCTCGAGGCCCTGCAGCGGGGTCAACTGCCGTACTACGGGCGGCTCGACCTGCGCATCGCCCACCAGCCCGGCGGGCGCACGGGCCGCTGGTCGTGGTACATCGAGGTGATCAACGCGCTCAACCGCGACAACCCCGTCGAGCTCGACGCCGAGCTCGAGCACGACCCGACCGCGAGCGTCCCGCGCGTCATTGAGAACCCCACGGCCGGATTCCCGCTCATCCCGTCGTTCGGCGTCCGCGTGCGGTTCTGACGCACACCGCAGCCGTAGCCAGGGTCCCATGGCCGAGACGCACGGCAAGAAACGGAGCCATGGCGCGGAGTGAGGCACCGGCGACGGATACCCAGTCTCGCAGCCGAGACGCACGGCAGGGCGCATACCGAGTCCCGCGATCGAGACGCACAGCACCATGGCCGACCCGCGTGTGATTCCGTCCATCGACCGGCTCCGCCAGCGGACGCGGATTGCCGAGTTGGAGGCGCGCTACGGGCGCGACGCCACGCTGGGAGCGCTCCGGGAAGCAGCGGCCGCCCTTCGGACGTCGCTCGCCGCGTCCCGAGCCGAGATCGGCGACGTGGAGGAGGCGGCGCAGCGCATCGAGGCGGGCGCCGCCGCCAGGTTGGGGGCGGCGTTGGCGCCGTCGCTCACGGCCGTCATCAACGCCACGGGGGTGATCGTCCACACCAACCTCGGCCGCGCGCCGCTCGCCTCCGCCGCCATCGCGCGGGTCGGCGAGGTGGCGCGCGGCTACAGCAACCTGGAGTACGACCTGGCGACCGGCCGCCGGGGCTCGCGCGCGGTGCACGCTTCCGCTCTCCTCGCGCGCCTGACCGGGGCGGAGGGGGCCGTCGTCGTCAACAACAACGCCGCCGCCGTGCTCCTCGCGCTGGCGGCGCTGGCGGCGGGGCGCGAAGTGATCATCTCGCGCGGCGAGCTGGTCGAGATCGGAGGCGGCTTCCGAATCCCGGACGTCCTGCGGCAGTCGGGGGCGACGCTGCGGGAGGTCGGCACCACCAACCGGACCCGGATCGCCGACTACGCCGCCGCCATCGGCGAGCGGACCGCAGTCATCCTGCGCGTCCATCCCTCCAACTTCCGCATCGAGGGATTCACCGAACGGCCGGAGCTCCGGGAGGTCGCGGCCCTCGGCGCCCGGTTCGACGTGCCGGTGGTCGAGGACCTGGGGAGCGGCCTGCTGGCGGCGACCCCGGGCACCGCTGGGGAACCGACGGTGCGGGCGAGCATCGAGGCCGGCGTGGACGCTTGCACCTTCAGCGGCGACAAGCTGATCGGCGGACCGCAGGCCGGCATCGTCGCCGGACGCCGGGCGGTCATCGACCGGCTTCGATCGCACCCGCTGATGCGCGCCCTGCGTGTCGACAAGCTGACCTACGCGGCCCTGGAGGCAACGCTCCTCGAGCACGCCGCCGGCCGCGCGCCGGACACCGTGCCGGTGGCGAGGATGATCGCGACGCCGGTCGCCGACCTCGACGCCCGCGCCGACGCCCTCCGTGCGCGGCTCGCGCCGCTGCCGGGACTGGCGGTGTCGGTGCAGGCCACCGAAGCCGCCATCGGCGGCGGGAGCACCCCCGGCGTCACGCTGCCCAGCCGGGCGGTGGCGGTCGAACTCGACGGCAGGGCAGCGGCGGACCTGGCCGCGGCCCTGCGCGACGGCCGACCGGCGGTCGTGGGACGCGTCGCGGACGGACGCCTGGTGCTCGACCTCCGGACCATCGACCCGGCCCTGGACGACGCGCTGGCCGCCGCCGTCGCCAGTCTGCGTTGCATCGGGGAGCCACGCTGATGCGCAGCGCCGCCCCCCGATGACCGTCAGAATCCGAACGTCGCGCCGACGTGGCCGCCGCCCCGCAGCGGCCCCGCGCTCAGCCGCGCCGGGCTCTCCGGCCAGACGAGGTTCAGGATAGTCCCTACGGCGATCAGGCCCACCCCGCCGTACCGCATCCCCTTCCGGTCGCTGAACGTCTCCTGCACGTACGACCCCGGGATGAACGGACCGTCGTAGACGACCAGCCCCTGCGCGTTGATGATCTCGATGACGCCGTTCTGGCCGGCCGCGTGTCCCTCCTGCCAGCCCGCCTTGTGGCCGGCGACCGACCCGCGGAAGTGGCCCACGTCGTACCCGTCGATGTAGCCGTGCTCGTAGTTCTCGTCGAGCTGGGTGTCCGTGATCCGGCACCAGGCCGCGTCACGGCACACCCATCGGTAGCCGAACCGGGCGCCCCGCCGAGCCTTGAACTCGTACGTGTGGCCGGGGTAGCTGCCCGGTCCGAGGTAGTCCGCGATGTTGACGCGGTTCGGGTAGTTGCCGGGCGCGAAATTCGACGGGACGTAGTCCGGGTTGCCGGCCAGGACCGCGCCGATCCCGGCCGCTATCAGCGCGATCGTGGTCGCGCGCTTGGCGACCGACGGACCATTGCCGCTGGTGCCCTGAGCCGCAGCCGTCTCGGCCGCCAGCCGCTCGACCGATGCGCGGATGCCCGGAGCATCCTCGGCCGCGACTGCGGCCGGGACGCCAACCACGACGACGAGAACCAACACCGCGAGTTTCCGCATCGCTTCCTCCGTGGGAATCGCGCCGGCGACCGGAAAGGTCACCGCGCCGGATTGCCACATCGGACGCACGCGTAACGCGGTCCCACCTGCTACGCCGGTTGCCCGGCGGCATTCTGGGGCCGGCCCGGTGCCGGGCCGCGTCGTCGCGATGTGGCGGGGCAGTCCATCGCAGATTGCCCACGGGGAAGCCTGCCAACGGCAAATGCCAGAACCCGTCAGTCGCGACCGCGCGGTGTGGACCGCCGGTCTTCGTCCTGCTGAGGGACGACATCCAGTTCCTCGCCGCCAAGGAGGGGACGCAGCCAGCGGTTCCTGACAGGTTCTGACACTGCGCTGCCATACGATCGGCGTGCCGGCAGCCGCGCACAACACGCTGCCGTGGGAGGCATGTTGCCGCAAGCGAGATGGAACAGGAGCGACGCCGCATGCGGGATCACCCGCGCCCCGCGTTGGCGAATCCGGCTACGCCACACCCTGGCCGATGCAGCCCGCGGCTACGACTGGTCGCGGGTGCTGCAAATCCTCAGCAACCACCGCGACCTTGTGAACGTCAGTCGACCGGGAGGGCGGGCGCGCTACGCGCCCCTGCATCAGGCCGCTCATGGCGGCGCCCCCGCGCCTGTAGTGCAACGCCTCATCGAGATGGGCGCATGGCGGACCCTTCGCACGCGTCGCGGCGAGCGCCCTCTCGACATCGCCCATCGTCGCGGACACCTTGGGCTGCGCGCGCTGCTGCTGCCGGTGTACAAGCGGAGGTGCATTGCGCCGGACGTCCTGGACCGCGTCCAGAGGCACTTCCATGCTCTCATCCGACGACACCCTGCCGGGCGGGAGCCCTCTCTTCGCTTGCCTGAATTGGAGCCACTGCTCGAGCTGGGGGCGGGAGAGCGTGTACTTCGAAGTGCCTGGAATGCCCGGCGGCTTCACGTACTACCTGGCGGATGACGGCACCGTTCCCAAACTGATGGTCGAGGGGTTTTCCCGCGTACTGGACTGCAGCCGCTTCGAGATCACTCCGCGCGGTTGGACGCCGGTCGACGTCTCCGACGGTAGGTTGCCTCGGCGTCGCCCTGCGATCTGTGCGCCAGGCCGGTCGCCCGCTGCGGTGCGCCGTGACCCGGTGAGAGCGCGGTCGCAGGCCGAACGCCCGGCACCCGCTCTCGCCGCCATTCGACTCGCGAACGGAGATACCGGCTACGTGGAGCTGTCACCAGCGGGACGGCACCGGCTCGCGGGACTCGAAGGCGAGGTCCTGCAGCTCTCCAACGCCGACGTCGTCGAGCGGCACAGGCACCCTCAGGGCATCAGGTGCATGAGTCTGAACCGCCTGATGCGTCGGCGGGAGGAAGAGAGGACACGGCGTCCTGCGGGGGCCGTGCATCGCGAGTCCGAAGCCGACGGACGGCCGAGAAGCCAATGAGCATGTCGAAACTGCCGCTGCGGGATTACGTCCGTCTCTTGACCGAATCCCTCTCGTCCTACTCCTTCCCGTGCGTGACGTTCGACTTCGGGCACGATCGCGCGCGCTGTCACGAGACCATGCGCGAGGTCGAGGATTGCATTGCCGCTGCATTGTGCAGCAAGAGCGTCGCAGATGTGAGGGATGGCCTGTCGAACGTGCTGTTCTGGGGTCACGCCCGGCACGGGGCACGAGACTTCCGCGTGCGTACGTTCCGGAGCAACATGATCTCGGCCGACGGCCGGCTCGTCCGGTTCCAGGAGTTCGTACGGTCCAGGCCCGAGCAGTGCGCAGCCGACCGGCTGGTCGAGCTCAAGAAGCTGAGGCTGCCCGCGTTCGGCCAGATGTCGTTCGCCACGAAGATCCTCATGTTCCTGGATCCCGAGTACTATCCCGTACTCGACCTCAAGATCGCCCGCGCGTTCGCTGCCGCTGAGTTCCCGCCGCTGCAGGGGTTGACGTTCGGCACGAGCGTTCCCATCACGAAGGCGAACGCCATCCGCTACGAGCGATGGGCGTGCTGGTGTCGGAGAATCGCCACGAGAGTCAACAGGGAAGCAGGCCAAGCGCTGAGAACCGCCGACGTTGAACGCGCGCTCTTCGCGCTCGCGGACGCCGAGCAGGCGGACAACGCGCGAGACCTCCTGCTCGGGCCGAGCACGACGCGGCCGACCGGTTGAGTAGCCGTAGAATGCCGGTGCCCCGGGGAGATGGAGAGTTGGCGATCCTCGATTTCGACTCGAGGTAGGCAGACGGCTCTCACTTTGGGATCGACAACCGATGCAGGATCGATACACGGGCGATATCGGCGACTACGTCAAGTACGCCTTGCTGCGAGCCATCCGGGGACGGAGGCGTCTTGGAGTCGCCTGGTATCTGCATCCCGCCGGGGGTCCGTTGGGGGACGGTAAACACGTTGCCTACCTGCGGGACGAGGACCGGTGGCGGCACCTCGACCCCGAGCTCTTCGACGTGCTGAAGCGGTTGGTCGACACCGACGACCGGTCGGTCCGAACCGTACAGGCGGCGGGCGTGCTGGCCAACGCCGCTTTCGCCCCGGAGTTGCTCGACGTCAGGCGTGTTCCGGTGCGCAGCCGCGAGCAGTGGCGGCGAGACTGGTTCGAACGCGTCAGGCATCGGCTGTCTGATTGCAGCCTTGTCTTTGCTGACCCCGACAACGGACTCTTCCGCGACGAACGTTTCCGTCCGACCCGGAGCGAGAGCGCGAAGCGGATACCGCTTGCCGAAGTCAAGGCCCTCACCGAGGATCGTGCGGCCGTCATCTACCATCACAACACGAGACGAGCGGGTGGGCACGGCGAGGAGATCCGCTTCTGGATGAGCCGGATGCCGGGCTGCACCTACGCCTACTACTGGCGCCGCTGGAGCAACCGGACGTTCTTCCTCGTGAATCCCGACGAAGAGATGCAACGTCGGCTCACGAGTTTCTCGAGACGCTGGGGCGACCATGGCCGACTCTTCTCCAGCACGCGGTAGCGCGTCACGCCTTCCGCACGTCACCCATTCTTCCGACCCTCCGCCAAGAGGTCGGATGACTTGCAGAACGCCCCGGCTCAGAGGCCGACGAGCTCGGGGAGGAGGCCGAACACCAGCGCGTTCAAGCCCAGGTTGTACGCGCTGTGCGCCACGACGGCCACCCAGAGGGATCCGCTGCGCCTGACCATCCACGCCAGCGCAAGGGCCACGACGAAGTTCGTCGGCAGGTAGAGAACGATCAGCGCGGGCTGTACGGGCAGCAGGCCGTAGTGCGCCAGATGGACGATGGCGAATGCTGCCGCCTGGACGAGATTCCCGGCGCGGTCGCCCCACCGCGCGGAGCCGACCCGCAGGAGGAAGCCCCGGTACAGGAACTCCTCTCCCAGGGGGCTGAAGATCATCGGCGGAACGGTGAGGGTCCAGAAGAGGGCCGGCGCGGACAGACCCGGAGGGACGCCACCGGCGATGCGTCCCAGCTCGGCGGCGTGGTGCGTGAACCAGTTGTCGGGCCCGCTTCCGAAGAGCGCCCACGCCGTCGCCGCGCCGATGCTCAGCACCGCGAGGCTCGCAGCCGGTGCGCTCAGCATCCACCACCGGGAGACCGGCGCCCGAAGCCCGATGTCCGCCCTGCCCTCCCGCGCGCACAGCAGCCACGGAAGCGGCCAGACAACGACCATCGAGAGCGCGATCAACTGGAAGTTCCACAACCCGCCGAAACGGATCGCCGCATGCACGCCAAAGACGGCGGCGACGATGACAAGGGGCGACGCGAAGCGCACGACGGTGGGGCGAAACATCCGATCGGTCAAACCGTCAGCGGCGTGCGCCGATTCCGCCACGTTGGACGCGCAACGGATCGGCGGCATGACAGGCCATCCGCCTCGCAGTCATCGTTCCCCACTGCCCAGGGTGGTCGGGAGACAGACGGTCGATTCGCGTGTGAATCTCCGATCGCGCAGGTCGGTGGAACAGGTGACGCGCATATGGGTTCACTGCGTCCGGTACTCAGTCGCCGTGTGCCCCGGCGGTCACCGGCCAGTGGTCGCGCACACGGCGAGCCTCGTCGACGCCGGGCCATGGCGGCATCGTGACGATGACGCAGCGGAGGTCGTCGTCGCCCGTGTTGCGGAACTGGAAGTGCGTCCCGCACTCGATGGCGAGCGCGACGCCCGGCTCGAGGTCGACCACCGATTCGGCACCCTCCCGCATGCGCCACATCCGCCCCTCGCCGGCAAGGCAATACCAGACCTCGTCGACGGTGGCGTGGGTGACGGCCATCGAGACGGCACCCTTCGGCAGCGTGCAATGCACCATGCTGCCGGCCGTGACGGCGACGAGTTCGTGGATCTCCGAGCCGTCCGGGGCGAGGACGGCGTTGGCGTCAGCAAGGCGCACCGTCCGCATCACGGTTGCCTCGTCCGTCCGGCCCCGGCTTCCCTTTCGGAGCGGCGACGGCAAGCGGTGATGCTGCCAGCCGAACGATGTGACGACACCGACGACCCGTGACTGCTCATGGGTCAATCCGCCGGTCGGGGAAGAGCCGGGTCAATCCGATGTTCGCGCGGTCGACCCGAACCGCCACGTTCGACCCGGGCGGATCGGGGCGTTCGTAGACCACTCGATAGCGGCTCGACAGGTCCCGATACCGGATGCCCATGTCGGTAGCGAGCTCCGTCATGGCGTCCGCCATCGCGGTCGCCACGACGACGGAGGCGTACCGTCCGCCGGTGTCCCGCGCCAGGTTGGGCGCCAACGTGCTCACCATCCCGCCGAAGTCACCCCTCGCGCGAACATACCAGTGTACGACGTGCACGATCACGCCCGCCCTGCGCAGCCGGTTCACGAAGCGCAGGTAGCGCCGCACGTTCAGGAAGCGGCTCCTCTCGGTGGTGCTCTTGACCAGCGCCACGAACACCGGCCACGCTTCCTCACCGGTGTAGTGCCGCTCCCACGTCTCCCGGATCCCATCCGCAAGGACCACCCCGGCGGCCTGATTGAAGAAGAGGGACCGCGCCGCCGCCACCAGCGGGGCACGGTCCGTGGTGAAGTCGACCATTCGCCGCGCGTGCCCCCCGATGGTGAACAGGCCAACGGAATGCTCGGGGGACAGGGCTTCCAGGAACGCCGCGACGGCGTTGCGGAGCGCGATGACGGCCTGCCCCCCTCGGACCGACTCGCCATTGTCGATCAGGAGCGCGACGCGCATCGGCTCGGTGCCGGCCGTGGCGGACACGACCCGCGCGCGACGTCCGTCCTCGCTGACGACGAAGTCGTCCGCCGCGAGATCGGTCACCGGCCGGCCAACGGGGTCCAGAACGCGCACGAACGCCACGTGCCGATCCTGTGCGGACACGGCGGGCGCAGCGAGGCCAGCCGTGACGCCTGCCCAGAGTACGGCGGCAATCCGAAAGGCGGTGCGACGGTGCATGCTCCCACCTCCTTGCCGGGCACGGTGGCGCCGTCCGGTTCGCCAGCCGCCGCAGCAGGGCGAATCCGTTGCGGTCGGCGCTACTCATAGCCCGACCCACCGCGACCAGTTTACCGTCCGCCACGAGACTCCGCTCCCCGAGCAGGTCGCCGACGCCCCCGAGTGGTCGCAACGCCCCGGAGTATGATG
>JAPOWL010000566.1 GCA_026707615.1 Acidobacteriota bacterium
GTTCCGTTCTCCCCCAGGATCTTCTGCAGCACGATCTCCAGGGCGATGCTCCCGGACCGATCTTCCACCAACACCTCGAAGTGCACGCGCTACTTCCGGTCCAGGTAATCGCTGTACCAGAGACCGCCGAGCGGCAGTCCCTCGTCGACCATGGCGCGGACGGTCTGGTCATCGCTGGCCCGGGCGATGGTGGAGAATCCGTCCGCCTGCTTCTCCAGCACCCAGGTCTCTTCCGGATTCAGCGCGTCCACGAAGTACGGCTGGTGTGTCGTGACGAAGATCTGCGGCGCGTTCTTCTTTCCCGTTGCATGCCTGCGCAACTCCTCTGCCAGAACCTCCAACAGCTTGTGGTAGAGGCCGCTCTCCGGTTCCTCGATGCAGATGAATGGGGGCGGTTGCGGATCTTCGAGCATGATCAGATAGGCGAAGACCTTCAATGTGCCGTCGGACATCTGCTGCGCGTAGAACGGGTCATTGAACCCACGGTCGTTGAAGCGCAGGAGCAACCTCCCGTCGGGGCTGCGTTCCGTATCGATGCGGTCGAGGCCCGGAATCCTCTCGCTGACCCGCGCGAGGATGTCCGCGAACTTGTCACGGTACTCGCGCTCAAGGAACTGCACGACGTTGCCGAGGTTGTCCCCCTGAACGTTGAGGTGCTTTTGAGGACCGGCCAACGGGAGGCTCCGTGCAGCATCGGGAGTGAAGTAGCTCAGGTACCACCCCTCGACGAACTGGCGGAAGGCGGAGATCCGAGGGTGTTGCTTGAGCGCACCCAAGGTCGCGATCCCCAGCCTGCGTCGATCTTGCAGCTCCACACTCTCTGTTTCGGAACTCTCCTCGGCAGACACGTCGCTCGAAAAGAACTCGGCCAGCCAATCCAACTCGGTTTGTTCTTCCTGACGCTCCTCGATCTGTAGACCCTGAGCCTCTCCGGTCCAGACCACTCCCTTACCGTCGTTCATGATCAGGAACGAGAAGGGCCAACCGCGCCTTTGCCCCTGGCGGCGCTGACGGAGGCGTTCGCGGGACACGTACGGCCGACCCGAGTTGTCCCAGTCGATCGCCAGTTCATAGGTAATGGGCCGAGCCTTGGGCTCTTCGCGGTAGTAAACCTCAAACTCGATCGGCGCTTCACTGCCCTGCGAGCGAATACGTTGAAAGCCTCCTCGCCCTCTGGCGTCACACGCCTCTTCCACCCCCAGCTTCAGACAATCCGCGAGGAACCCGAATGCGTCGAACAGCGAGCTCTTGCCGACTCCGTTCTTGCCGATCACCGCCGTCAACGGCGTTAGGGGTTGCGCGTGGCGCGTATTCCACAGGCGACCGAGCGTCAGGTCCTTTAGCACCCGATAGTTTACGATCCGAATACCCTCGATCTTCGCCATGGCGTCAGCCTTCCGCAGCGCACCTCGAGAACCTTGCGGGCGCCACGCCCTCGATCAGCCTACACCGTGCAGCTCGGGGCCACCGGCTGGGGCGCAGCGGCGCCTCCCTCAGATGACCTCCGTAGACTGCTGCGCCACAGCCCCCGCCCCGGTCGGTTCCTGGTCCCTGTACTGCAGCAGGTAGAGCTTGTGGTAGATCCCGCGGCGGGCCAGCAGCTCCTGGTGGTTGCCGACCTCGCGGAGCTCGCCCCGGTGGAAGACGAGAATCTTGTCCATGTCCTGCACCGTCGAGAGGCGGTGAGCGATGGCGATGGTGGTACGGTCCTTCATCAGGACCCGCAGCGCATCCTGGATGAGGCGCTCCGTGTCGGTGTCGACGCTCGACGTCGCCTCGTCGAGCACCAGCACGTCGGGCGCGAAGGCCAGCGCGCGGGCGAAGGCGAGCAACTGCCGTTGTCCGGCCGAGAGCGTCGCGGCACGCTCCCCGACCGCCGCGTCGAGTCCGCCCGGCAGCCGGTCGACGAAGCGGTCGGCCCGCACCGCGGTGACCGCGCGGCGAACGTCGGCATCGCCGATGCCGGGATGACCGAGGCGCACGTTGTCCCCGATGCTGCCCGAGAAGAGGTGCACGTCCTGCTGCACCAGCCCGAACCGGCCCCGCAGCTCGGAGAGCGGCAACCGCCGGATGTCGACCCCGTCGATCGTGATGCGCCCCCGCCGGACGTCGTAGAAGCGCATGAGCAGGTTGATGAGCGTCGTCTTGCCCGCCCCCGTCGCGCCGACCACGCCGACCCGTTCGCCGGGCGCGACGTCGAACGAGACGTCGCGCAGCACGTAGTCGTCGTCGCGGTAGGCGAACCAGACGTTCTCGAAGCGGAGATGCCCGCGGCCGGAGGGCGTGCGGGCGCTTGCGGCGGGCTCGCTCCGGATGGCCGCCGGGGTGTCGAGGAGGCCGAAGATGCGCTCCGAAGACGCCATCGCCGATTGCAGGATGTTGAACTTCTCCGACAGGTCGCTGATGGGGCGAAAGAAGCGCTGCGCGTACTGGATGAACGCCACCAGCGCGCCGAGCTCGACGGCTCCCTGCAGCGAACGCCCCCCGCCGTACCACAGGAGGAGCGCCGTCGCCACGGCCCCCAGGAGCTCCACGGCCGGGTAGAACGTGGCGTAGTAGAAGATCGACGCCAGGTGCGCGTCGCGGAGCTCCCGGTTGACGGCGTCGAACCGCAGGAGGTGGCGGCGCTCGGCCCGGAAGAGCTGCACCGTCGCCATCCCGGTGATGTTCTCCTGCAGGAAGGCGTTGATGCGCGCGACCCATCCCCGGACCTGGCGGTACGACTCTCGCGCGTGGGTGCGGAACCAGTGCGTGACGAGGGCGATGGCGGGCAGGACCGCGAACGCCGCCAGGGCGAGGCGCCAGTCCATCCAGAGCAGGAACCCCATGATGCCGGCCAGCGTGAAGACGTCGCGGCCGATCGCGATCACGCCCGAGGCGAAGAGGTCGTTCAGCGTGTCGACGTCCGTGGTCACCCGCGTCATCAGGCGCCCCACCGGATTGCGGTCGTAGAAGGCGACGTCGAGGCGCTGGAGGTGGCGGTAGATCTCCATGCGCAGGTCGTACATGATGCGCTGGCCCATCATCTGCATCGTGTACGTCTGGACGTACTCGAGCACGAACGAGCCGACGAGCACGACGAGGAACGCCGCCGCGATCCCGTTCAGCCCGTCGAGGTCGCCGGTGGCGATGTGGTCGTCGATGGCGATCTTCGTCAGGTAGGGCGGCGCGAGCTGCAGTGCGGAGTAGGCCACGATGGCGGCGAACGAGACCGCGACCGACCGGCCGTGCGGCCGGAGATAGGTCAGCAGCCGCCGCATGAGGCGCGCGTCGTACGCCTTGCCCAGGATCTCGTCGTGCTCGGCCGACAGGGGGTGGCAGGCCGTCAGTCGCCTTCGAGGGCCAGCGCCAGGAGCTGCTTCCGG
>JAPOWL010000658.1 GCA_026707615.1 Acidobacteriota bacterium
GGTCGATCCGGACGGCTACGCGGGCGACAATCGGCGCTATCTGCTGCTCGACCCGCGGCCGCCGGCCCGGGTGCTCGTCGTCGCCAACGGCGGCCGGCGCGGCAGCGACGCGTACTTCGTCGACCGGGCGCTTGCCGCCGGGGCGGAGGACGCACCGTTCGCGGCCCGGGTGACGGAGCCGGCCGCGGTATCGTCCCTGGACCGCGGCGAATGGGATGCGGTCGCCGCCGTGGTGATCCTGGGCACCGACGGCCTCGAGCGCGAGGGGCGCGAGCGGCTGGCCGCGTTCGTCGCCGCGGGGGGAGGCCTGGTCGTGGCGGCGGGGTGCGGCGTCGAGTCCGCCCGGCTGGCCGGGGTGCTCGGTCCGGACGCGCGCATCGACTTCGAGCCGGACGCGGGGGAGCGGCCGCGGCGCTGGGGGCCGGCGGATCGCCGCCACCCCGTGTTCCGCGCGCTCGGCGAAGCGGCCGCTACGGCCTTGGGCGAGGGGGCGTTCCTGCGGGCCGCGGTGGCCGGCGAAGGCGCCCGCACGCGGGTGCTGGGGCGGTTCGACGACGGCACGGCGGCCCTCGTCGAGTACGACCTCGACGCCGGGCGCGCGCTGCTCTTCGCGTCGGACCTGAACGGCGCCGGGAACGACTTCCCGCGGCGACCCGGATTCGCGCCCTTCGTCGTCGAGTTGGTTCGCTACGTCGCGAGGCTGCCGGACGGCGCGCGCGAGGTCACGATCGCGGACGTGCCGGACGGCGTGCCGGCCGTGGCCGGGGCCGCGGTCCTGCCCGAGTCGGGCCGCCGCCTCGTCGTCAACGTCGATCCGCGGGAGGCGGACCCCGCTCCGATGACGGTCGAGGCGTTTCTCGGTCGCGTCGATCCGCGGGCCGCGGCCGGCGCGGCGGACGACTATGCCGGCCCGGAGCGGCGGGAACGCGAGCAGGCGTACTGGTGGTACGCCCTCGCGGCGATGCTCGCGGTCCTGGTGGGCGAGGCGTGGGTGGCCCGCGCGATGGCATAATCAGCCGCATGGCCGAAGCGCACGCCGGGGAGCTGCGGGCTTTCCTCCGGGCGGTCCGCCGGCGATGGCGGACGGTGGCGACCCTCCGCGGGCTCGCGCGGACGGTCGGGGCGGGAGCCGCCGCCCTCGCCTGCGTACTCGTTCTGGACCGCTTCGCGGCGCCGGCCGACCTGCCGCTGCTGGCGGCGGCCGGGGCGGCGCTGCTCGCCGCGGCGGCCTTCGCGTTCCGGACGCTCTGGCCGCTCCGGCGCCCCCCCGGGGACCGGCAGGTCGCGCGCTACGTCGAGGAGCGCTGCCCGGAGCTCGAGGACCGGTTGGCCAGCGCGGCCGCGCTCCCCGACGCCGCCCGCGCGCCGTTCCGCGACCTCGTCCTGCGCGATGCCGCCCGCGCGGTGCGACGGATCGCACTCGACCGCACGGTGCCGGCGCGCCTTCTGCGCCGCGCGTTCCTGGCCGGGGCGATCGCGGTCGCGGTCGCCGCGGTCGTCATCGTCGCGGGGAGTCCCGCCCTCGGTCGGATCGCGCGCAGCGCGTGGCTGCACGCGGTGCCCTTCGGTGCCGCGATCGAGGTCGAGCCCGGCGATGCCCGGGTGGTGGCCGGCGAGCCGCTCGTCATCCGCGCGCGCCTGCGCGGGACGCCTGGGGAGCCGATCCGCACCCTGCCCGCCGTCACCGTCCTGCGCCCCGGCGCGGGTTCCGAGACCCTGGCGATGCGCCGCGTGGACGGCGGCTACGAGATCGAGACGCCCGCGGTTCATCGCAACTTCACCTACCGCGTCAGGCTGGGCGCGCTCGCCTCGCCCGACTACGCGGTGACGGCCCTCCAGGCGCCCGCCATCGAACGGATCGAGGTCGCCTACCGCTATCCGGCGCACCTGGGGTTGCCGGTGCGGGTCGACGCCGGGGGCGACGTCCACGCTCCCGAAGGGACAGCGGTGACGGTCACCGTCGTCGCCGACAAGGCGCTTCGTTCCGGGGCCCTCCGCATGGCGAGCGGCGCGGCGCTCGACCTCGAGAGGCACGCCGACCGGCAGTGGGCTGCGTCGTTCGAGGTGCGGCAGGACGACAGCTACCGGGTGGCGCTCGTCGATGCCGACGCGCTCACGAACGGGGACGCCGCCGACTATCTCATCCGCACCGTGGTCGACCGGCCCCCGGAGGTCCGCATCGCGCGGCCGGGCGGAGACCGCGAGATCACCCCCCTCGAGGAGACGGTCATCGAGGCGCGGGCGGACGACGACTTCGGCGTGGAGCGCTTCGAGCTCGTCTACACCGTGGCCGGCCGGGACGAGCAGGCGGTCGATCTGCTCGGGGCGCGGCGCCCCCTCGAGGTGTCGGCCGCCCACACGCTGTACGCCGAATCGCTCGGGGTCCGCCCCGGCGACGTGATCAGCTACTACGTCCGGGCGCGCGACACGAACGCGGCCCGTCGCGCCCGCGAGTCGCGCAGCGACATCTTCTTCCTGGAGGTGCGGCCGTTCGGACGCGAGTTCTCGGAGGCGGGCAGCCGGTTCATGGCGGCGATGGCCGGCGGCGACATCGGGCGGCTCGTCCGGGTCCAGAAGGAGATCGTCATCGCGACGTGGCGCCTCGACGCCGTGCCGGCCGCGGCCCGGCCCGCGGACGACGTCGAGGCGGTGGCGACGACCCAGGACGAGCTGCGCCGCGCCGCGTCGCGGGTCGCCGCCGATCGCGGGGGAGACCGCCGGTCGCGGGTCCCCGACGGCCTGACGCGCGCGATCGAGGCGATGCGCGGCGCCGCGGAGTCGTTGCGGGCGAACGACACCGCGGCGGCGGTCCCGCTGGAGATGGCGGCCCTGAACGGGCTGCTCCAGGCCCAGGCGGAGGTGCGCCGGACGCAGGTCTCGCTCCAGCCGTCGCCGGGCGGGGCGTTCGGCCCGCAGCCGCGCGAGGACCTGTCGGCCCTGTTCGATCGCGAGCTGCGGCGCGAGCAGCGGACGAACTACGAGGATCGCTCCGCGGCGACCCCGCCCGCGGCTCCGGAGGAGAGCGAGGCGCGCCGCCGCGTGGGGGAGCTGGCCGACCGGCAGGAGGCCCTCAACCGGGCGGCGGAACGCGCGCTGGCGGACGCGGGCGACGATCCGCAGGCCCTGCGCCGCACGCTGGAGCGGCTCTCGCGGGAGCAGGAAGAGCTGCGCCGGCAGGTGGAAGACGTCGAGCGCCAACTGGCGCGGATGTCGAACGCCGGCCGCGGCTCGCGCGGGGGGACGCCGCGATCCGGCGGGGCCGGCGAGCGCATCGCGGACCGGATGCGCGAGGCGCAGGGCGCCCTGGGCCGCCGGGACGCGCAGGCGGCGGCCCGGGCGGGCCGGGAGGTGGCGGG
>JAPOWL010000438.1 GCA_026707615.1 Acidobacteriota bacterium
TGGGACGGTGGGGGCTGGGGCCGACCCGGAGCCTGCGACGGGTTGGCGGCGCTAGGGAGCCGCGCTCACCCCTCCGTCACGTATCGCCGGAGCCCGTGCGCTCGCCGGGGCGCACCCGCATCAGGGGCGCCGCGGGGGGAGGTAGTCCTGCCAGCCGTCGATCTCGGTGTGGAAGAGGGGCGTCGCGTCGCGGCCGGTGTCGAGGGTGCGTTCGACGGCGGCGGCGGGCGGTGCGCCGGCCCGGGCGGTCTCCGCCAGGGACACGCGGTCGAACAGGATGCCGCCGAAGGCGAGGTAGGCGGCGGCCAGGGTGAGGACGACGTTGAAGACCTGCCCGGTGACGTAGAGCTGGATCGGCCGCCCTCCCGCGGTGTGGCGGAGGAGGTCGCGCAGGCTCGACTCCAGGCCGATGCTCATGAAGGCCAGACAGAACAGCCAGCCCCGCACGTCGGAGGTCAGGTCCAGCATGGCGGCGACGCGCGCCTCCCCGAGCGACGGCGTCAGGGCGAACGAGAAGAGGAGCGACGCGGCGACGAAGCCGAGGATGAACTTCGGCAGCCGGTGCCAGATCTCCATCGCCGCGGGACGCCGCTCGCCGCTCGCCTCGATCCGGGTCACCCAGTAGACCGCCACCAGGAAGGCGACGAGCCCGATCAGGGTGTTCTGGATCATCTTGACGACGGCGGCGATCTGCTCCGCCTGCCGGCCGAGCAGGGCGCCGGCGGCCACGACCGCGCCGGTCGCGTCGACCGTGCCGCCGATCCAGGCCGCCCCGACCACGGGGTCCATGCCGGCGGCGCGGATGCCGAGCGGCATCAGGATCATCATCGCCACCGTGAAGATGAGCGACATGCCCACGGCCAGGGTCAGCTCCTGCTTGCGGGCGCGGGCGGCGGCGGCCACCGCGATGGCGGCCGAGACGCCGCAGACCGACGTGGCGGCGGCGATGACGATGACGAGCGAGCGGCTGCCGATGCGGAGGAAGCGAACGCCGAACTGGTACATGAACAGGATGACGATCGGCGTGACGAGCCAGGCCACGAAGAGCCCCGGCGCCCCGAGGCGCAGGATGTTGCCGAAGAGCACCTCCGCCCCGAGCAGCACGAGTCCGGTCTTGATGTAGAGCTCGCTCCTGAGCGCCGGCTTGATCCACTCCGGCGTGCGGACGGTGTTCGCGATGAGGAGCCCGATCAGGAGCGCCCAGAAGGCGTAGCCGAAGCCGGCCGCGCGGACGCCGGCCTGGTTGGCGAGCGTGTAGGCGAGGACGGCGAGAACGAAGAGCGGCAGGAACGCCGCCGCGTGCCGGCGGGCCGAGCGTCCCATCACGCCGACCGCGAGGGCGGAGAGCGCGGCCATGGCGAGGCCGAGCAGGGCAAGACCTCCGGCGCGGCCCGCGAACGCCTCCGCGGGGGAGCCCGTCCAGCGGCCGACGCCGGGAACGGCGCCGACCAGTCCGCCGATCACCCCGGCCAGGACGAGCCCCGCAAGCCAGACCGCCCACCAGTCCTCGGAGGCCAGGAGCGGGTTGCGGGGTGCGTGGCGAGGGGGCGTGGCGGGCGGTTCCTCTGGCATCGCGCGCCTATAATGACCGAGTTCCGTTCGCAATGGGAGTGGCGACGATGAAGTCCACGCAGACGGTGCGGAGGCCGGCGGCGATCGGCGCTCGGGTGGTGGTCCAGGCGCTGGTCGTGGCCATGGCGGCGGCGGCGCCGGACGCGGCCGCCGAGGAGCCGCGGCGCGAGACGATCGCCCTGCCCGGGCTGATCGCGCCGGTCGAGATCGTCACGGACCGGTGGGGCATCTCCCACATCTACGCCGGGAACGAGCACGATCTGTTCTTCGCCCAGGGCTATGCGGCCGCCCGCGATCGTCTCTTCCAGTTCGAGATCTGGCGCCGCCGCGCGACCGGCACCGTCGCGGAGATCCTGGGTGCGCGCGAGATCGAGCGCGACACCGGGGCCCGGCTCTTCCGTTTCCGGGGCGACATGACGACCGAGATGCGCCACTACCACGAGCGCGGGGACGAGATCATCCCGGCGTTCGTCGACGGCGTCAACGCGTGGATCGCGCGGACGGAGGAGGACCCGGACCTGCTGCCGATCGAGTTCGAGCTCCTCGGCATCGAGCCGGGACACTGGACGCCCGAGGTCGTGATCTCGCGCCACCAGGGACTGGTGGCCAACGTCGCCCGGGAGATCGACAACGCGCGGGCCGTCGCCGCGCTCGGGGCGGAGGCATTCGCCGAGCTCAGCTACTTCATCGGCGACCCCGACCTGACGATCGATCCCGCCATCGACGTCTCGCTCCTCGACGACGGCATCCTCGATCTCTACCGCGCCCACCGGCGCCCCCTCGCGTTCGCGCCGGAGGACGTCGCGGTGGCCCACCGCGGCGATCGGGAGTCGTTCGAGCGCCTCGCGTCGGCCCTGCCGTCGGAGATCGACCTGGAGCGCAACGAGCACGACGCCATCGGCAGCAACAACTGGGTGGTCCACGGCTCGCGGACCCTCGGCGGCTACCCGATCATGGCCAACGACCCGCACCGGGCGCAGTCGGCCCCGTCGCTCCGTTACTGGGTGCACCTCGTGGCGCCGGGGTGGAACGTCATCGGCGGGGGCGAGCCGGTCCTGCCGGGCGTCTCCATCGGCCACAACGAGCACGGGGCGTGGGGCCTGACCGTCTTCGGTCAGGACAACGAGGACCTCTACGTCTACGAGACCAACCCCGCGGACCCGAACGAGTACCGTTACCTCGGCCGCTGGGAGGAGATGACGGTCATTCGGGAGACGGTTCCCGTCAAGGGGCAGGCGGCCGTCGACGTGGAGCTGAAGTACACGCGGCACGGTCCCGTCGTCTTCGAGGATCCGGCGAGCAACACCGCCTACGCGGTGGCCGCGGCGTGGCTCGACTACGGCTCGGCGCCCTACCTCGCGAGTCTCCGCATGGACCAGGCCGAGACGTGGGAGGAGTTCGTCGAGGCGTGCCGCTACAGCCGGATCCCGTCCGAGAACATGGTCTGGGCCGACCGGGCCGGGAACATCGGCTACCAGGCGGTCGGCGTCTCGCCCATCCGCCCCAACCACAGCGGTCTCGTGCCCGTGCCGGGGGACGGGCGCTACGAATGGGACGGCTTCCTGCCCATCACGGCCCTGCCCAGCGTGGTCAATCCGGCCAAGGGCTACTTCGGGACCGCGAACAACTACACGCTGATGGACGTTCCCGGCCGCTACCCGCACTGGGAGGCGCTGCACTACACCTGGGGCGACCAGATGCGGGCGGCGCGGGTCGAGGAGGTGCTGGCGAACGCCCGGCACATGACCGTGGTCGACAACATGCAGCTCATGATGGACGAG
>JAPOWL010000377.1 GCA_026707615.1 Acidobacteriota bacterium
CCCGGCAGGTGCATCCCGACGTCGCGGACCTGACCGCGCTGCACGAGACGGTCGAGGCGGTCCGCGCCATCCGGCGCAGCCTCCGCTGACCGCGGCGGTCGTAGCGTGGAGCCGTCTGCCCAACGGTCTGACGTGCACTGAGCTCGCGTCCCGGGGCCGGGATCAGTCCACCCGGAAGCCGTCGCCGATCCGCTCCTGCATCTGCTCCTTCGACGGCGTCTCGACCAGCTGGCCGATCATCCAGCGGTAGCCGAACGGGTCGAGGAACGTCCCGCGGCGCTCGCCGTCCGCCTGGTCGGCTACGGCGTGCAGCACCGTCGCCCCCGCCTCGACGAGGCGCCGTGCCGCGCCGTCGACGTCCGCGACCCGCAGGTGCAGCGCGGCGTGGGAGCCGCCGAGCCGCTTCGGACTCAGGGCGCCGACCTCCGGATACTCGTCGCTGATGAAGACCTGGCAGCCGCCGATCGCGATCTCGGCATGCCCCACCCGCCCGTCGGTCGCGGTGAAGCGGGGACCCGTTTCCTCCGCCCCGAAGGCCCGCCGGTAGAAGTCGATGGCCGCCGCGCAGTCGTGCACGCCGAGATAGGGAGTCAGAACCGCTTCGCTCATGGCCAGTCCTTTCCGAGCCCCGCGGCGGTCACGGCGCCGCTCGTGCCAGCGTATCCCCGGCAGGGCGCCGAGTGTCCGACCTCAGCCGGCGTCGCCGTCCGACGCCGGCCGGACCCCGACCGAGGCGATCAGGTAGCCGTGGCGGCGCAGGGCCGGGAAGCGGCGGGACAGCCGGTCGAAGGGAGCGCAGAGCGCGCCGGTCACCCACGCCAGGGGGCGCAGCCACGCGTGACACGCGAGGTCGAGCATCCGCAGCCAGCCGGGGATGAAGAGGATGCCGCTCTCGGCCACCACGTCGAAGCCCGCCCGCTCCAGCATCCGCCGCAGGGCGGGGCGCGAATAGGACTTCTCGAAGCCGTAGCCGTAGAGGCCCAGGTAGTAGAGCGCCACCACGAGCAGGGGGCGCAGGAACGGGTCGCGCCGGTTGGGGACGCCGATGATGGCCCGTCCGCCGGGGCGCAGGACGCGGAAGATCTCGCGGACCGCCCCCTCCGTGTCGTCGAAGTGCTCGATCGTCCCCATCGAGTACACGGCGTCGACGCTGCCGGTCCGGAACGGCAGCGCGCGCACGTCGCCCTGCACGCCGAGCAGGCGCTGCCCGTCGTCGGCAAAGCCGCGCTGCGCGTCGGCGACGATGGCCGGCGAGATGTCGACGCCGACCGCCTCCGCGCCCTGTGCCGCCGTCCAGCGCAGGATGTGGGTGTTCTTGGCCTCGTCCCAGAGGTCGGTCTTCAGGATCCGCGGCCCGGCGATGGTCGGGAGCTGGGTGGAGACGAGCCAGCGCTCGTCGTTGCGGTACTGCGTGGTCGAGCGCGCCCCCGCCAGGTCGGGGAACGTGGCCCCGACGTTGGCCCAGAAACCGCGGTACTGCTCCTCGTGGTCCTGGTCAGCCACCGGCCGGCCCGTCGGCGCCGACCGACAGCTCGCGCCAGGCGGCGGAGCCGGGCGCGAAGCAGAGCGCGGCCAGCGCGTCGCGCAGCCGCTGCGCCTTGCCGCGATTGGAGTCGCGGTAGTCGCAGATGTGGAGATCGATCGTGGCGCGGTTCAGCTCGGGCCAGAGGTGCAGCACGAGGTGCGATTCGGCCAGCACCCAGACGAGCGTCGCTCCGCCCCCGGTGAACGGCACCGCCTGGTCGGCGACCACCTGCAATCCGGCGCCGCGCACCGCATCCGCGATGGCCGACAGGAGGTGCGGCGCGTCGCCGTTCCTGCTCTGCAGATGGTCCGAGAAGTCGCCTTCGCCGATGAAGTGGTGGGCCGTCACGAAGTCGCTCTCACGCGCGCTGAGTATCGCGAAACCGGGCGGAATCGACCCGAGAGTCTAGCACGCGCCGCCCGCGGCCGGTCAAGCCGGCCTCCGCCCGGGGACGCCCCGGGCCCGCCTCCCTTATCGGCTCGAGAGCGGCCGGGATTAGCGCCTTCCCGCGAACGAGCGCCACGGCACGTTGCCGTCGCGGCGGCGCACCGAGAATCGGCGATCGACGGGAACCCGTTTGGGCTATAGTGGGCGCCAGCGCACCCGGCGGGCGCGTTGGGAGTCGGCGCTCGCACGAAGCCACTCGGTGGCGCGCTCGACGGCGCAGACTCCTGTTGAGGTCCTCATGCGACAGCCGTGGATTCGCGGCGTTGTCTGCACGCTGGCCGCCGTCGTCCTCGCGCCGGCCGCACCGGCGGGGGCGGCGGTGCCGATTGGCGGTACCGAGGATTTCCGGGCTCTCCTCGACCGGTACTGCGTCACCTGCCACAACGAGCGGTTGCGCACGGGCAATCTGGCCCTCGACGCGACACCGCTCGACCCGATTCGCGAGCGGGCCGATGTCTGGGAGAAGGTGCTGCTGAAGCTCGAGGAGCGGGCGATGCCGCCCCCCGGCCGGCGCGCCCGGCCCGAGCCGGCCGCCTACGATGCCGCGGCAGCGTGGCTGGAGGCCGCCCTCGACCGGGCCGCGGACGCCGCCCCCGACCCCGGCCGCCCCGCCATTCACCGGCTCAACCGCGCGGAGTACGCCAACGCCGTCCGCGACCTGCTGGGGCTCGAGATCGACGCGCCGGCGCTCCTGCCGGCCGACGACCTCAGCTTCGGGTTCGACAACAACGCCGACCTCCTCAACGTCTCCCCCGCGCTCATGGAGCGCTACGTCTCGGCCGCGCACAAGGTGAGCCGGATGGCGGTCGGCGACCGTCGGCTGCGGCCGACCGCCGAGACCTACGAGATTGCCCGGACCCGCGTCCAGGACCAGCGGGCCGGGGATGCGCTGCCGTTCGGGTCCCGGGGTGGAATCGCGGTGCGCCACCGCTTCCCGCTCGACGGCGAGTACGAGTTGCGCGTCCGCCTGCAACGGGACATCGTCGGCAACATCTACGGGCTGACCCGCGAGGAGCGGATCGAGCTGCGGATCGACGGCGAGCAGGTCGCCGTGTTCCGGGTCGGCGGCGACGCCAACTGCGGGAGGACCTCGCTCGCCGGCTACCACGGCTGCATGGACGCCGACGAAGAGCTGGTGGCGCGGGTCGCGGTCCGCGCCGGCACCCGCGACGTGGGGAGCGCCTTCCTGCGGCGCACGCTCGCCCCGGAGGGGCTTACCCCGCGGCGTGTTCCGGTCAGCAGCTTCATCCTGAGCGCCGCGAAGGACCCGCCGGCTTCCGAGCGCATGGCCATCGACCAGCTGGTGGTCGACGGCCCCTACGGAGCCGCGGGCCCGGGCGACACCGCGAGCCGGCACCG
>JAPOWL010000226.1 GCA_026707615.1 Acidobacteriota bacterium
TCCGGGTTGAAGTTGGAGCCGACGCGGAGGTGGTCGAGCTGCACGGCGACGAGGTCGCCGTTGTAGGTGAACACGCCCTGGTAGCTGGCGTCGTCGCCCACGCGGTCGCTCGTGCGGGACCGGGCGTAGTAGCCGTTCAGGTAGACGTTGTCGTAGAAGGCGAACTGGCCGTCGGCGCCGAAGACCTCGTTCGACCCCGCGCTGGTGAGCGAGACGGAGCGCCCGGTGTAGATGGCGCCGATGCGGCTGCGGCGCAGGATGTCGCGGCTGATCCGGACGACGGTGAACGCGGTCGGCTCGGCGCCGACGGTCTCCTCGCTCCCGGTGCCGATGCCGAGCGCGCCGATGCTGAACGGACCGACGCGGCCCGTCAGCCGCCCGCCGCCCGAAATCGGGACCGTGCGGCCCTGCTGCAGGCCGATGCGGCGGCTGAAGAAGATGATCGGGGCGTCGCCGCCCCCGAAGAAGCCCCCTCCGCCGGTCGGCCGGCCGGCCGAGGGGCCGCCCCCGCCGCCGAAGGAGGCGCCGCGGCCGAAGTCGAAGATGCCGCGGCTCTCGAGGAAGAAGTCGCGCTTCTCGGGGAAGAAGAGGCTGAAGCGGGTCAGGTTGACCTGCTGCTCGTCCACCTCGACCTGCGCGAAGTCGGTGTTGTAGGTGAAGTCGGCCGTGAGGTTCTCGGTCACGCCGTACTTGACGTCGATGCCGTAGTTGCCGGTCCCTTCGTTCAGTACCGGGTTGGGTACGGCGTTGACGTCGGTGGCCAGCCCGCCGATCGCGTACGGCTTCACCTCGAACACCCGGTTGCCCGCCGGCACGTCCATGCCGGTCAGGGTGGCTCCCGCCGAGACCCGGAACTCGCCGGGACCGCCGGAGATCGGGACCGGGTTCAGGTAGGTCACCTCGTTCTTCCAGCGGATGTTCCGGCCGAGCTGCAATCCCCAGAGCTGCTCGGCGGCGCCGGGCCGGAAGCGGATCGACTTGAAGGGGATCTCCATCTCGACCGTCCACCCGCCGTCGAAGCGGCCGGCGCTCGAGTCCCAGACCGGGTTCCAGTCGCTGTTGGGATTGCCCTCGTCCGTGATCTGGAAGTCGAAGAACCCGCCGAGGGGGTTCATCATGAACGCGAAGCCGTTGCGCCGGTCGTAGAAGGTGTCGAACGCGGCGCTGAAGTACTCGTTCTGGATGAGCTGGAACGAGTCGCGCTGCATCTCGTTGGCGACCCAGCGCGATTCGGGCGCGGAGTCCCAGAGGCGGGCCGCCACGTACACGTTGTCGTCGTCGTAGAAGATCCAGGCATCGGTCCGCTCGGTCGCCGGCGCGCCCTCGTTGGGCACCTGCTGGACGAAGCCGTTGAGCGGCGGGGTGGTCTCGTACACGCCCTCGTCGAGCACGCCGTCGACGCGCATCGGCTCATCCAGCCGCACTGCGCGCAGGGTGGCCCGCCCGCTGGCGTCGCGGTTGATGGTCGCGGGCGGCACGGGCGGCGGCGGGGCGCCGATGATGGCGCGCGCTCCGGTGGCGAAACCGGTCGCGGCGGGCCGCCCTTCCCCGGCCGCTGCCGGCGCCGCCCGTTCCGCGGCGATCGCTGGCGGCGCTGCGCGCGGTTCGGGGGCGGCCGCCGGAGGGGCCGCCGCGACGGGCGGTGCGGCGGTTTCTTCGCGGGTCGCGACCCGAGGCTCCGCGACCGCCGGCGCCGCGGCTTCCGCGAGTTGCGCCTCCGGGGCGGCGGCTTCCGCGCGAGTCGCGACAGGAGGCTCCGCGACCGCCGGCGCCGCGGCTTCCGCGAGCTGCGCCTCCGCGGCCGGGGCGGACGCCGCGGCGAGACCCGGCTGCAGATCGGCGGCGAGGCGGTCCTGCAGGTCGAACAGGTCCGTCGTCGAGCCGTCGACGATCGAGGTCCCGACGACCGCGCCGGTCGCCACCTCGGTGACGCGGGCCGTGATCCGCAGTCGGCCCGCCTGCCGCTGGTAGCTGCCGCTGACGACCCAGCCCGCGCCCAGGGCGCGACCGGCGGCGGCGGCGTCCGCGGCGGCCGTCGCCGCCCCCCGCAGAACGGGCACGCCGGCCCCCTCGAACGCCGCGGCGAGGGTCTCGGCGATGCCGACGCCGTACCAGTCGTCCACGGTCAGCCCGGTGATGTTGGTGAACGGAAGCACGGCGACGCCGTCGCCGGCCTCGGCCCCCGCAGGCTGTGCGGCCGGGGCCGCCGGGGCGGTCGCGGCCCGCTCGCCGGGGGTCCCAGCCTCCGCGGCCCCGAACGAGGCCGCGAGCAGCAGCGCCGCTGCCGCGGCGGCGATCCGGCTCGTCGTCATCTGGTGTCTCCCTCCTGGTTCGGCGGGGCGCCGTGCTCGGCACGCACCTGCCCACCGTCCCAGACGTGTCATTGTTTCATACCGTTCCATGGCGGACGGCATCCGCCGAGCCGAGGTCGCGTCCCGGTGCCGAGGCCTGTCATGGCAGGGTGGCGCAGCCGGCGATGCCCCGTCAGAAGCGGAACAGCCGGGTCAGCTTCACGATGAAGGCCCGGTTCTCGAGGAACGGGGTGCCGCGCAGCGCGGTATCGCGCTGGTCGTTGTAGACGACGAAGAGCTCGCTCCCCGGCTGGTACTCCCACCGGAGGCGCAGGTTGGTGCTGAGGGAGGAGTTGCTCGAGTTGTACTGCACCAGCCCCCCGAAGAACATCCGCGGCGTCAGCGTGTAGGTGACGCGGCTGGTGACGAGCGGAATGGTCGCCTCGCCGATGGGCAGCACGATCCGGTTGACCGAGATGCCCGGCTCGATCGAGAGCTGCGGCGTGACCTCCACGCGCGGGCGGCGGTATCCGACGGCCGTGATGTTGCCGTCGTAGAACCCTCCCTGCTGGAGCGTGAAGGTGCCCGAGACGCGGCGCTGCGCGCCCATCGAGTACGAGACGAACCAGTCCTGGAAGGCGTAGGCTCCCGGATCGATCACGGCGCTGGGCGCCAGGCCGAAGGGCCGCACCAGGAACTCGTAGTTGTCCTGGACGTCGAAGCTCAGCCGGTCGCTGTTCTCGAACTCGGTCTGGAAGCGGGCCTGGGCGATGCGCGTCTCGACGGCGCCGCTGCCGGTCTCGATGTAGTCCACGCTGGCCCCGAAGGTGAACTGCCGGACCGCCTCGATGGTGCGGGGGCGGGGGCTGTACTGGGCCGTCGCGAACGTGCGGCGGAAGTCCCACCGGCGCCGGAAGCCCATCTCCGGGATGAAGTTCGCCCCGACACGCAGGTGGTCCACCTGGAAGGCGTACAGGTCGCCGTTGTACGTCAGGACGCCCTGGTAGCTGTCGTCGTCCCCGGCGTAGTCGAGGTC
>JAPOWL010000181.1 GCA_026707615.1 Acidobacteriota bacterium
GCCGACCTGAACCCGGAGGAGATCGTTCTCCTCCTCGACACGGCGGAGGCGATGCAGGAGATCGGGACGCGACGCATCAAGAAGGTCCCGGCCCTGCGCGGCAAGACGGTCGTCAACCTGTTCCTGGAGCCGAGCACGCGGACCCGGACCTCGTTCGAGATTGCCGAGAAGCGCCTCAGCGCCGACACGCTCAACATCGCGGGCAGCGCGTCGAGCCTCGTCAAGGGCGAGACGCTGGCCGACATGGCCCGCACGCTCGAGGCGATGGCGCCCGACCTCCTCGTGGTCCGGCACGCCTGCTCGGGGGCGTGCGACCTCCTGGCCCGCATCTGCGACGCCCGCGTCGTGAACGCCGGCGACGGCATGCACGAGCACCCGACGCAGGCGCTCCTCGACGCCTTCACGATCCGCGCCCACAAGGGCTCGATCGCGGGACTCAAGGTGGCCATCGTGGGCGACCTGCTGCACAGCCGCGTGCTGCGCTCGAACATCCTGCTGCTGCGGGCGCTCGGGGCCGACGTGTGGCTCTGCGGCCCATCGACGCTGATGCTGCCGGGCAGCGACCGGTTCGGGGTCCACGCGACGACGGCCATCGACGAGGCGGTGGCAGACGCCGACGTGGTGATGCTGCTGCGGGTCCAGTTCGAGCGGATGCAGGGCGGCTTCTTCCCGTCCGTGCGAGAGTACTTCGAGATGTTCGGCATCACCGCGGAGCGTCTGCGCCGCGCGAGGCCGGACGCGATCGTCATGCACCCCGGACCGATGAACCGCGGCGTCGAGATCGCTTCCGACGTGGCCGACGGCCCGGACTCCGTGATTCTCGAGCAGGTTGCGAACGGCGTCGCCATCCGGATGGCGGTTCTCTACCTGCTGGCCGGCGTCGAGGCGGACGAGGTGGAACCGTGATTCCGGACCCTTGCGTGCTGAAGGCCGCCCGGCTCGTCGATCCGAGCCAGGGCGTCGACGGGGAATGCGACCTGCGCATCGCGGACGGCCGCATCGCGGCCGTCGGGCGGGACCTCCCGCTCGAGGGGGCGACGCCGATCTCCCTGGCGCGGGACCTCGTGGTCTGTCCGGGGTTCATCGACATGCACGTCCACCTGCGCGAGCCGGGCCAGGAGCACAAGGAGACGATCGCGAGCGGAGTCGCGTCCGCGGTCGCAGGGGGCTTCGTGGCGGTGGCGTGCATGCCCAACACCACGCCGGTCAACGACCACGCGGGGGTGACGGAAGAGATCGTCCGCAAGGCGGCGGCCGCCGCCCTGGCCCACGTCTACCCGATCGGGGCCGCCACCGTCGGCTCCGCCGGCGAGCGCCTCACCGAGATCCGCGAGCTGCGCGCGGCCGGATGCGTGGCCGTGTCGGACGACGGCCACCCGATCGCCGACGCCCTCATGATGCGCCGCGCGCTCGAGTACGTCTCCATGTTCGACATGCCGGTCATCAACCACTGCGAGGACCCCTCGCTCAAGGGCGACGGGGTCGTGCACGAAGGCTATCGGGCGGCAGCGCTCGGCCTGCGCGGCATTCCCGGCGCCGCGGAGGCGGTGATGGTGGAGCGCGACGTCAGCCTGAGCGAGCTCGCCGGCGGCGCGGTGCACATCGCGCACATGAGCGCGCGCGGTTCCCTCCGCGCGGTGCGGTCCGGGAAGGAGCGTGACGTGGCCGTGACGTGCGAGGTGACTCCGCACCACTTCGTGCTGACCGACGACGACCTGGAGTACGACACGAATTTCAAGATGAACCCGCCGCTCCGCGGTGGCGAGGACCGGACCGCGATGCTCGACGGCCTCGCCGACGGCAGCATCGACGCCATCGCCACGGACCACGCCCCCCATCACGCGGACGAAAAGGCCGTGGAGTTCGACCGGGCGCCGTTCGGCGTGGTCGGCCTGGAGACCGCCGTGGCCCTGGCGCTCGACCGCCTCGTGCATCGGGGCGTGGTGACGCTCACGCGGCTCGTGGAGCTCCTGGCCCGGAACCCGGCCCGCATCCTGCGGGTCGAGGGCGGCACGCTGGCGCCCGGTTCGGCCGCCGATCTCACCATCCTGGCGCCCGATGCCCCCACGGAAGTCGCCGCGTCCCGCTTCCGGTCGAAGGGGCGCAACACGCCCTTCGACGGATGGCGGCTGCGCGGCGCCGTGGCCGGAACCGTCATCGGCGGGCGTCCGATCTACGTGAACGACGCGGTGGCGGGCGCGGAGGTGCTCGGGGCGGCGTCCTGACCGGCCGGCGTCGTGACCGGCCGGCGTTGACGCGGCGATGGCGGAGGGGATCGGCGCCGCCGGGCGTCCGGCGCTCGGCCAGGCTTCAGCGGCGCCCCCGGCTGCGGCTGCCGCCGCCCGCCAGGGCCTCGTACGCGGCAGCGGTTTCGGCGACCATCCGCGCCGCGCTGAAGCGCGCGCGGGCCCTTGTCCGTCCCGCTCTGCCCAGCGCCCCTCGGAGACTCGCGTCGCGGAGCAGGCGCACGACGGCGGACGCCAGGGCGGCCGGGTCGCGCACCGGGACCAGGAGCCCGGTCTCACCATCGACGACGCTCTCGGGAATCCCGCCGGCGCGGGTCGCGACCACCGCTCGGCCGCAGGCCATCGCGTCGAGCACGGACGTCCCGAGGCCCTCGGTCACGGAGCTCATCACGAACACGTCGAAGCCCTTGAGCAGCGAGAGGGCGTCGGTCCGGAACCCGGTCAGGACGACGTGGCGCTCGAGGCCCAACCGGGCGATCTGCTTGACCAGCGCGCCCTCGAGCTCGCCCGCCCCGACGATCACGAAGCGCGCTTCCGGCACCTGCGCCACGACGCGCGCCGCGGCGTCGAGCAGATCCGGCTGGCCCTTGTGCGGAACGAGCGCCGCGATGTTGCCGACGACCGGCGCGCCGGCCGGCAGCCCGAGCTCCCGATGCGGGTCGAGCGACGGGAGCCCGGCGATGCGATCGACGTCGACGCCCTCGTGGACGACGACGGTCTTCTCCGCCGCCACTCCGTCCTCGATCAGCATGCGGCGGATCGCGTCGGACGCGCACAGGAAGCGGTCCACGCGCCCGTACTTCCAGCGCGACAGCGGATTGCGGCGGACGTGAAAGTCGACGCGTCGCGAGGCAACGAGAAGCGGGCGCTCCGCGCCGGTGAGCGCGCAGGCCGCCGCGGCCACGGCCAGGCCGTGCGCATCGTGCGCGTGCACTACGGCGGGTCGGAGGCGGCCGAGCAGCCGCCACATCCGCCACGCGGCGCGCGGAGCCAGCTCGCCGCCGGCGGCCAGCGGGAAGAGGTCCGCCTCGCCGTCCGCGCGGCGGTACAGCTCGCCGCGCGGGTGGGCGGCCAGCGCGG
>JAPOWL010000129.1 GCA_026707615.1 Acidobacteriota bacterium
GTCGCTCGACGCTCCGGATCAGCGCATCGTAGAAGCGCCGGTTGATCTCCCCCCCGTCGACGACCTCGCTCCAGGCCGGTCCGCCGTTGCGGTACGAATCGCTCAGATCGCTCGCGTTGCCGATCCTGGCGGTCAGGACGTTCACGCGGTCGAAGCCGGGATCGAAGATGACGAGCCCGACGAAGCTGCGAAGAAGCATCGTTGCGCCTACGAGCAACGTAACGGTGACCGCTACCTGCGTCACCACCAGCACCGCCCGTGTGCGCCCGCGCCGCACCTGGACACCGCCCGTTGCCTGCCCGCCTTCGTTGAGGTCGGGCAGGAAGTCGGATCGCGACGATCGCAGCGCCGGCGCCGCGCCGGACAGCAAGCCGAGCACGACGGTCAGGCCGGTCGCGAAGGCCACCACCGTGCCGTCGACTTCGACCTCGTCGAGGCGCGGCACGTAGCCGGGCATCAGAGCGGGCAGCGCCCGGACGATCGACGCCGCAACGGCGACGCCGACTGCTCCGCCCGCCACGCTCAGCACGATGGACTCCGTCAGCAGGAGCCGGGCCACCCGACCTCGGCCCGCCCCGAGCGCCGCGCGCACGGCCGACTCCCGGCGCCGCGTGATGCCTCGCGCCAGAAGCAGTCCCGCCCCGTTGACGCAGGCGATCAGCACGACCAGCGCGGTGGCGGCCCCGATCAGGAGCAGCGCCGACCGCGATGCGCGCACCAGCTCCTCCCGCAGGGGAACGACGTCCACATCCCGGCCGACCGACGGCCCGGCCGCCCCGGTGACGTCGAGCTGGGCGCGGCGCACGATCACGCGCGACTCGATCGTCGCCTGGCGCGGCGACACTCCGGCACGGACCCGTCCAAGCGCGAACATCGGAGTGGTCATCGTGGTCCGCGCGAACGTCGAGTCGCCATCCGGCAGCTCGTGCGCCGGGAGCTCGTAGGGAGGAACGACCAACGGCGTCCAGACCTCCATGCCCCGACTCGACGCGGAGAAGCCCCGCGGCAGAACGCCCACCACGGTGTACGGCGCTCCCTCCAGGTCGAGCGGCCTCCCGATCACCTCCGGGTCCGACCCGAAGCGATCTCGCCAGGCGTGGAAGCTCAGCACCACGACCCGATGCGCGCCGGCCAGCGCTTCTTCGTCCGTGAAGAACCGGCCGAGGTGCGGTGCGATCCCGTATACCCCGCTGAAGAACGCCGGCGATACCTCCCAGCCGCGCAGGGCATGCGTGCCGGACGGGCCCCTCCAGGTGAAGCGAAGGGGCGCGCTGTAGGCGGCCAGGTGCTCGAACGTCTGCGTATCGTCGCGAAGTGCCGGGAACGTCACGTTCGTGAGCCCCCGCACGGACACGATGCGTTCGGGCTCGGGGTACGGGAGCGGGCTGAGCAGCACGGCGTAGACCACGCTGAACGTCGCGGTGCTCGCACCGATGCCGAGCGCCAGCACGACCACCACCATGGCCGCGAAGCCGGGGTTGCGGCGCAGTCCGCGAACCGCGTGGCGCACCTCGCGAGCCAGATCGTCCAGCCAGCGCCAGCCCCACACGTCTCGCGTGCGCTCGCGGATCAGGGCCGCGTTGCCCAGCGTCCGACCGGCCGCCCGCCGGGCTTCGCCCTCCTCGGTGCCGGCCTCGCGCTGCCGCTCGCGCTCGAGCTCCAGGTGGAGCCGGAGCTCCTCCTCGACGTCGGCATCGGCCTGACGACGGCCCAGGTACGGCAGGAGCCGGCACAGCCACAGCGGCCAGGTCATCGCGGCCCTCCGTCCGCATCGGCGGGCCGCATGACGCGCCCGACCGCCTCGACCATCCGCTCCCAGCGCGTCGCCTCCCGCACGAGCTGCCGCCGGCCGGAGGGGGACAGGGCATAGAACTTCGCCCGCCGGTTGTTCGCCGACGTGCCCCACGTGCCGGTGATCCAGCCGCGCTTCAGCAGCCGGTGCAGCGCGGGGTACAGCGATCCGTGGTCCACCAGCAGAGCGTCGTTCGAGGTCCGCTCGATCGTCGTCGCAATCTGGTGGCCGTGGGCCGGACCCTGCAGCAGGGTCTGAAGGATCAACATGTCCAGCGTGCCCTGCAGCAGGCCGAGCTGTTCTTCCCGCGCCGACGGTCGCGCCATCCCCACCTCCTAGGTAGAACATCTACCAGAGAGACAGGTAGAATGTCAAAGGGAACAGCCCGGCGTCGGCTCGCCCGGGGGGCCGCTCAACGGGGCGGCAGGACGTCGACGTCCGCCGATCGGGCGGCGGCGCGGAGCTCCGCGTCCAGCTTGGCCAGCGGCAAGCGGAGCCGCCGAGCTCCAGGTACGTCCGTCGTGGACAGAGCCGGCGTTGACGCGCGACGGCGCGTCCTCTACTGTGCGTGCTGACACTCGCGGGCCGCCGACGCCGGGGCCCGCAGGTAGTCCTCGTCGCCGCGGCAAGGAGTCGAGACGCATGCGCACCGTCCATCGCTCCCCGGACACTCCGAGACGCATCGGCTGGCGGGGCGCGGTCGCGGCGGCCGTGACCTGCTCGGCATGGGGCGTCCTGGCCCAGGGCCCGGCCCCCGCGTCCGACCCCCTCCCGGAGATCGTGCGCTTCAACCGGGACATCCGGCCCATCCTGTCGGACCGCTGCTACACGTGCCACGGCCCCGATTCCGGAACCCGCCGCGCCGGCCTGCGGCTCGACGACGCCGAGACGTCCCGGAAGGACGCGACCCGCACCACGGCCGGGCAGGGTCCGATGGCGGTCGTCGCGCCCGGCGACCCGGACCGGAGCGCCCTCGTGCACCGCATCACCGCTACGGATCCGCAGCGGCGGATGCCGTTTCGCGAGGAGCCCCTCGAGCCGCGGGAGGTCGCCCTCCTCACCCGCTGGATCGAGCAGGGCGCAGAGTACGAGCCGCACTGGTCGTTCGTCCCCGTGGCGCGTCCGAACCCGCCGGCGGTCGACGACGCCGCGTGGCCGCGGAACCCGATCGACGCGTTCGTCCTCGGACGGCTGGAGCGCGAGGGGCTGCGGCCGTCGCCGGAGGCCGACCGCGCCACTCTGCTGCGCCGCGTGACGCTGGACCTGACGGGCCTCCCGCCGACCCCGGGCGAGGTGGCGGCGTTCCTGGGCGACGACTCGCCGGACGCCTACGAGAAGGCGGTCGACCGCCTGCTGGCGTCGCCCCGCTACGGCGAGCGGATGGCCGCGACCTGGCTGGCGGCGGCGCGCTTCGCGGACTCGTCCGGGTACTTCGCCGACCAGCGCCGCGACATGTCGCGCTGGCGCGACTGGGTCATCGACGCCTTCAACCGCAACCTGCCCTTCGACCGCTTCACGATCGAGCAGCTCGCGG
>JAPOWL010000039.1 GCA_026707615.1 Acidobacteriota bacterium
GCGGCGGCGACGACATGCGCCACGACGCGACGTCCCCGTAGCGCCGGCCGACCCATCGCTCGCCTGCCGCCACCCAGGTGACGTGGAACCACGGATGGTCCGCGAGCGCGGCGACGAAGGCCTGACCGACCGATCCGGTCGATCCGAGAATCCCGACGTCGAGGCGGCTTCCGATCATCCGATCAGGACGCGCCGGGTGCCGCCGTCGGCGGGAAGAACTCGTCGTGGACGGCGCGCACGGCCCGGTCGACGTGCTCCGCGCCGATGACGCATGCCACCTTCATCTCCGACGAGCTGATGCAGTCGATGTTGATGCCCTCGCGCGCGAGCACCGAGAACATCCGGGCCGCCAGCCCGGGCGTCGAGGCGAGCCGCGACCCGACTATCGAGATCTTCGCCACGTCCCGCTCGATCAACCCCTCGGCCGCCACTCCGTCCGCCTTCCAGCGGGCGACGAGGCTCTCCGCCCCGGCCGCGTACTCGGCGTCGAGCACGAAGGTGATCCTCCCCCGCCCCTCCGAGCTGGCGCTCTGAATGATGAGCCGGACGCTGATGTCGTCGGCCGCAAGGTCCTGGAACACGTGCGCTGCCATTCCGGGCCGGTCGGGGACGTCGAGCAGGGTCACCTTCGCGATCTTCTTGTCGCTGCTGACGCCCACGACCGCCGCCTGTTCCATGACCATGTCCTTGCTCCCGACGATCCACGTGCCCTCCCGCGAGTGGAAGCTGGATCGCACGTGAATGGGAATGCCGTACGCCATGCAGACCTCCGCGGCCCGCGGATGGAGCACCTTGGCGCCGCTCGAGGCCATCTCGATCGCTTCCTCGTAGCTGATGGCCGGCCACCGCTGCGCATGGGGAACGAGGTTGGGATCCGCCGACAGCACGCCGTCGACGTCCGTGCAGATCTCGCACACCCGAGCCCCCAGGGCGGCCGCGACCGCGGCGCCGGTGATGTCGCTTCCCCCCCGTCCGAGCGTCGTCACCTCCTGCTCGTCCGTCACGCCCTGGAATCCGGTGATGATCACGACCCGGTCCCGCTCGAGCTCGCCCAGGATGCGCCGCGTGTCGATCGACTCGATGCGCGCGATGTTGAAGGCCGCATCGGTGCGGATGCCGCATTGGGCGGCGGTGAGGGAGATGGCGGCGACGCCCTTGTCCTGGAGCGCCAGACCGAGCAGCGACACCGAGACCTGCTCGCCGGTCGCCAGGAGCAGGTCCATCTCCCGCCCCTGCGGCCTGGCGGCCACCTCGTGGGCCAGCGCCACGAGGCCATCGGTCGTCTTGCCCATCGCCGACAGGACGACCACCAAGCGCGGATTGTCGGGCAGGCAGGCCGTGACCCGATCCGCGATCGCCCGAATCCGCTCGGGCGTCGCCACCGAGGTCCCGCCGTACTTCTGCACGGCGATGGAGCGGCTCCCGTCGCTCACGGCGCGCCTCCGTCCGGAGCGGGGCGCAGCACGGCCGCCTCGCCGGCGAGCTGCACGTTGACCTGGTGCAGGAAGAGACCGACGTCGGTGACGATCCCCACGGTCTGCGACGAGCCGCGATCCGCCAGCTTCGTCACCACCGCCGGGTTGATGTCGACGCACACGACCCGCACGGACGACGGCAGCATGTTGCCGACGCCGATGCTGTGCAGCATCGTCGAGAGCATGACCACCATGCGGGCGTTCTGGAGCACCGCCGCGTAGCGCTCCTGCGCCGCCAGGAGGTCCATCTCGGTGTCCGGGAGCGGGCCGTCGTCGCGGATGCTGCCCGCGAGCACGAAGTCGACGCCGTGGCGAATCGCCTCGTACAGGATCCCCGACCGGACCACGCCGGCGGCGACGGCCGCGCGCAACCCTCCGGCGCGGTTGATCGCGTTGATGGCCCGCATGTGGTTCCGGTGGCCCTCATCGACCGCGACCCCGGCATCGAGATCGATGCCGAGCGACGTCCCGAACAGCGCGCGCTCGACGTCGTGAACCGCGAGGGCGTTGCCGGCCAGCAACCCGTCGACGTAGCCGCGCCGGATGAGATCGGCGAAGTACTCGCCGCCGCCGCTGTGCACCACGACGGGACCCGCAACGAAGACGATCTTCCCTCCCGCCGCCTTGACCTCGCGCATCATCGCGAGGACCTTGCGCACGCTGACCTCGACGCGCCGCTCCGTCGACACGTCGTTCGTCATGAACGCGAAGCCGAGGCGGTCTCGCTCCCGAAACTCCGGCGACACGCGGATTCCCTCCACCCCGCAGACCACCTTGTCGCCGGGCCGGATGTCGCGCAGCTTGCGGCAGACCGCACCCTCGGCGGTCACCACGATTACCGCGTCCATGCGCTGCCGGCCGACCTCGACCCACCGCCCGCCACAGCGGACATAGGTGCGGTGGTTCGTCGTCGAGTAGAAGTCGTCCGGGACGCACCCCACGCCGTCCGCGGGCTTCAGCAGCACCTCCTGCGCCGACACGACATGGCAGCCGAGCGGGACGAGGTCCTCGAGCAGACCCTGCAGGCGGCGCCGATCCGGGGCCGCCACCCGCAGCGTCAACCGGGAGTACTCGTCGTTGGTGCGTCCGATGTCGAAGCGCAGCACCTCGAACGTGGCCCGGCGCTCGATGACCTTGTCGAAGATGGCGTTCAGCAGATGCGAATCGACGAGGTGCCCCTCGGCCTCGACGACCTCGCTGAAGTCGGGCAGGCCCTCCGCCTCGAGGTCGGGGGCGCTCATCTCAGCCGCCCACCTCCTGGTGGCGGCGATCGCGTTCCGCCACGAACGCGTCCATCTCGGACAGGGAACGCCCGAGCTGGGCCGGCGGAGGAAGGGTGTCGGCGATGGCGTCCGAGGTCTTGTAGCCGCTGCCGGTGATGCAGATGACGGTCGGCTCGTCGGCGCCGATGACTCCGTCCCGCGCGAGCTTCCGGGTGACCGCGACCGTCGTCCCGCCCGCCGGTTCCGTGAACACCCCCTCCGTGCGAGCCAGCAGCCGGATACCGTCGAGGATCTCCTCGTCGGTGGCCGCCGCGCCCGACCCGCCGGTCTCTCGCACCGTGCGGAGCACGTAGTAGCCGTCCGCCGGATTGCCGATCGCGATCGACTTGGCAATCGTGTCCGGCCGTACGGGCTCGGGGTGGTCGAGGCCCGCGTCGAGGGCATGGATGACGGGCGCGCAACCCGCGGCCTGCGCGGCGTGGATGCGTGGCAGCTCGCCGTCGACGAGACCCGCGTCCCGCAGTTCGTCGAAGCCGCGACCGATGCGCGGCAGGAGCGTCCCGCCGGCGACCGGCGAGACGACGTGGCGCGGAAAGCGCCATCCGAGCTGCTCGACGATC
>JAPOWL010000535.1 GCA_026707615.1 Acidobacteriota bacterium
CGCGCCGGTGGCCGCGGTGCCGGTGGCGGCCGCCGCGCCCGCTACCGTCGATGCACCGGTGGCCGTCGACGGCGTGCCCGCGGCGGTCGACGCGCGGGCGGCGCCGAGGACGCCGATCGAAACCGCCGCCGCGAGGATGCAGGCCGCACTCGTGCGGGCCGCGCCGGCGGCGGCGTCGGTTGCGGCCGGGACTGCCCGCGTCATGGCTGCTCCTCCTCCGGGGTGAGAATCACGACCGAGCGGTTGGCCTCGCCGAAGTACGCCCTGGCGACGGCCATGACATCGTCCGGGGTGACCGCGTCGTAGAGCGCGTAGACGCGGTTGACGGTCTCGGGATCCCCGGTGAGCTGCAGGTAGTGGCCCAGGGTGCGGGCGATCCCGCCCGGGTTGTCGAGCCCCATCGCGAAGGCGTAGCGCATATGCGATTTCGTCGCCGCGAGGACCTCGGCGTCGACCGGGTCCGACTTGAGCCGCTCGATCTCGGCCACGATCGCGTCCCGCACGTAGTCGACCTTCTCCGGATCGGTGATGCGCGCGATGATGGTGAAGAGCGGCGCGTCGCGGCTGTCGAGCGCGCCTCCCTGGATGGCATCGACCACCTGCTCCTCCAGGTAGAGCTTGCGGAAGAGCGGCGAGGTCTCCGAGAAGAGCACCTGCGACAGCACGTCGAGCGCCGGCATGTCGATCCGCCGGTCCGAGAACGCCGGCGCGTGGTAGCCCATCATCAGGAACGGGAGCGTGGGGTTCGGCCAGGTGACGCGGGCGGAGCGCGCCTCCGTCTGCCGCGGCTCGGCGGGGATGTCGGGCACGAAGCCGCCGCGCTCCCAGCCGCCGTAGTAGCGGCGGGCGAGCCGTTCGAGCTCGGCCGCGTCGAAGTCGCCCACCACGACCAGGAAGCAGTTCTCCGGCCGGTAGTACCGGTCGTAGAACTCGAGGCTGTAGTCGTAGTGGTTCGGCATGTCCCGGATGTCGTCGAGCAGCCCGATCGTCGTGTGCTTGTACGGGTGCGTCGTGTAGGCGAGGTCGTAGAGGCGCTCGCGCAGCAGCGACACCGGGTTCGAGAAGTTCAGGTTGTACTCCCCGAGGATGGCACCGGCCTCCGTGCGGAAGTCGTCCTCGCTGTAGCGCAGGCGCTGGAAGCGGTCCGACTCGAGATCCATGATGGTCTCGAGCGCATCCGAGCTCGCCACCGTGTAATAGGCGGTCCAGTCGCTCGTGGTGAAGGCGTTCGCGTCGGCCCCGATGCTCTTCACCACGGCGTTGTAGGCCTCGGTGGAGTACTTGTCGGTTCCGCGGAACATCATGTGCTCGAAGAAGTGGGCGTAGCCCGAGAAGCCCGGCTCCACCTCGTTCCGCGATCCGGTCCGGACCACCGTGTAGTAGGCCACGATGCCGGGGCTGTCGTAGTCGACGCCCACGACGCGAAGGCCGTTCTCGAGCTCGAACGTGGTGACCGGGAACGGGAAGACATCCCGCGTCTCCTGCCCCGCGGCGGGGTGCGGGGCGCCCGCCGCGAGCGCCGCGACGATGGCGGCCGCGAGCCCGGTCCGACTGCCGATCCACCGGCGCGCATCCTTCATTGCCTCTTCTCCCGATTGCGCCCGCCGGGGGCCTGCGCCGCACCGGGGCGCCGCAGGTCCTCCCGCCGGGGCGAACTCCCGTCGCGACCGCAGGGTCGCAGCCCGCCCTGACGGCGGGTTGCAGTCTGCGCGAGAGAGACTCTCCGAGCGCCTGTTCCGCGGCGCAGACTCCCAGCGCGAGACGGGACCGATCCGCCCGGCCGCGCAGGCCTTTCCAGTATAGTGAACTGTCGTGAATGCCACGGGCGGGTGCAGCGTCCGCCCGGATCGGCCGCGGGACCAGTCCGGTCACACGGATTCCAAGCGGGCGCGAGCTCTCCCGGTAGGGGTGCGCCCGTGGAGCACGCTCCATAACAGATGATCAACCAGACGGAAGGACGGCGGCCGGCGGTGGTCTGGCTGCTTGCCGCCGCGGTCGCAGCGGCCATGTCGGTGCCCGCCGGGGCCCAGACGAGGGCAGGGGACGGGCGGGGCTTCGTCACCATCAACGGCGGCCTGCAGGCACTGGCCGCCGAGTTCGCCGACGAGGTCGTCTTCGGCGACTCCGGCGGCGTCTACGCGGCGACGCCGGTGGGTCTCCTGTCCGCGGCGGCGGCGCAGGAGGAGGCGCGCCTCACGGGAGGTCACCGGCCGGCGTCGGCGCCTGCCTTCGACGCCGGCGCCGGGTATCGCCTCGGCGACGCTTTCGCCCTGGCGGTGGCGGTGTCCTTCGTCAAGGGCGACGGCGAGGCAGCGGTGTCGGGGCGGGCGCCGCACCCGTTCTTCCACAACCGGGACCGCGAGTTCGCCGGCGTCGCGGCGGGCCTCACCCGCCAGGAGCTCGGCTTCCACCTCCAGGCGCAGTACCTCGCACCCGTCACCGATTCGCTGACGGTCACCCTCTTCGGCGGGCCGACGGTCATCAGCCTGCAGCAGGATCTCGTGACGGACGCGCAGTTCCGGCAGCGGTACCCCTACGAGACCGCTACCTACGACCGGGCGATCGCCGGCGGGCAGTCCGGTACGGGCGTCGGGTTCAACGTGGGCGCCGACCTCGCGTACTACTTCTCGGACCTCGCCGGCGTGGGGGTGCTCGCGCGCTACAGCCGGGCGACGGTCGACCTGGCGTCGGGCGGCGGGGGCACGGTGGGCGTGCCGGCGGGCGGGCTGCACTTGGGCGGCGGCCTGCGCCTCAGATTCTGAAGCCGCGGGACGAGCGGGCGGCAGGAGCGACGACGGATGCTGAGACGAACGCAACGGAGAGCCCGCATCGGCCTGATGGCGTTTGCGACCCTGGCCGCGAGCGTGCCCGCTGCCGCACAGGTGCCGCCGGGGGGGGCCGCAACCGCGGTGCCGGTAGCGGTAGGGTCCGGGGCGACACCCGGCGAGCTGCAGGCCTGGGACGCGCGGATCGACGGGATGCTGCGCACCGGCGAGCTGGTCGTCGCGTCCCGCACCGAAGATCCCACGCTGCCCGGCCGCACGCACGAGTACCTGGCGCAGCTGGTCGGCGGCGTGCCCGTGCTCGGGGCGGGGTTGACGCGCCAGTTCGATCGCGGCGCGACGATGTCGGCGTTCGGAACGCTCCATGAGAATCTCGCTCTCGGCACGGTGCCGGCGATCACCGCCACCGAGTCGGGCATCCGCCTCGAGCGGCAGACCGGCGCCCGCCTGGGGGACGGGCAACAGCCGGAGCTGATGGTGCTCCCCCTCCCGACCGGCTCGTACGTCCTCGCCTACGGCGCGGCGTTC
>JAPOWL010000338.1 GCA_026707615.1 Acidobacteriota bacterium
CAACGACTTCACGACGGTCGACGCGAAGGTCGACGGCAGCCTCATCCTGACCCTGGACAGTCCGACGCTCTTCGAGCACCCCATCGCCCTGATGCAGGAGCCGGGCTTCTGGACCATGACGGACGAGGAAGCGGAGCGGCTGCGGGAGTACCTGCTGAAGGGCGGCTTCGTCATCTTCAACGACTTCGAGGGGCGGCAGTGGGAGAACTTCGAGGCCCAGATGCGCCGCGTCCTGCCGGACGGGCGCTGGCTGCGGCTGGACCCGACGCACCCCATCTTCGACGCGTTCTTCCTCGTCGAGGAGATCGACCTCCCGAACCCCTACAACCACCACCTGGCCGGCCTGACGCCCGAGTACTTCGGCCTCTTCGAGGACAACGACCCGTCCGGCCGCCTGATGTCGATCGCCAACTACAACACCAACCTCGCCGAGTACTGGCAGTCGGGCGGGACCGGGTTCTTTCCCATCGAGCCGATGAACAACGGCTTCGAGCTCGGCATCAACTACTGGATGTACGGCCTGACTCACTGACGCACCGGCGCGGCCTCCCGCAGCGGGCGCGCGCCGCGCCGCCTCCCGGCGCGATGTACCGACGCGGGCCGGCGCTCCGTCGACCCGGCGGCGCCGCGGGCGGTCGCGCGCCCGGGCTCGCGCCGCCCGACAGGACATGGAAGCGCGGGGACCGCTGGACGGCGTCCGGGTGATCGAGCTCGCCGGGCTCGGGCCGTGCCCGATGTGCGGCATGCTGCTGGCCGAGCTGGGCGCCGACGTGCTGCGCATCGAGCGCGTCGCGCCCTCCGGCCTCGGCTTCGACCTTCCTCCCGAGGCGGATCTGCTGCACCGCAGCCGGCCGGCGGTGGCCGTCGATCTCAAGCAGCCGGCCGGCACCGATCTGGTGCTGGCGCTGGTCGAGCGGGCCGACGCGCTCATCGAGGGCTTCCGGCCGGGAGTGACGGAGCGCCTGGGGCTCGGACCCGAGCCGTGCACGCGCCGCAACCCGCGGCTCGTCTACGGCCGCGTCACCGGATGGGGGCAGAGCGGCCCCCTCGCCGGGACGGCGGGACACGACCTCGGATACATCGCCCTGACCGGCGCCTTGCACGCGATCGGCCGCGCCGGGCAGCCGCCGGCGCCGCCGCTGAACCTCGTCGGGGACTTCGGCGGCGGCGCGCTGTACCTGGCCGTGGGGGTCCTGGCGGCGCTCGTCGAGGCGCGGAGGTCGGGACGGGGGCAGGTGGTCGACGCCGCGATGGTCGACGGCGCCGCGTCGCTGATGACCGCCGCCTACGCCCTGCGCGCGGCCGGGCTCGCGGACGACCGGCGCGGGACGAACGTCCTCGACGGCGGCGCCCACTACTACGACGTCTACGAGACGCGCGACGGGCGCTACCTCGCCGTGGCCGCCATCGAGCCGACGTTCTACGCGGAGCTCCTCCGGCGCCTCGGTCTCGATCCGGACACGCTGCCGCAGGCGCCGCGGCGGGACTGGCCCGCGCACAAGACGAAGCTGGCCGCCGTCTTCCGCTCCCGGACGCGCGACGAGTGGATGGCCGCGTTCGAGGGGAGCGACGCGTGCGTGGCCCCCGTCCTCGACATGGACGAGGCGCCGCGACACCCCCACAACCGCGCGCGCGAGACGTTCGTGCAGCGTGCCGGTCGCTGGCAACCCAACGCCGCCCCCCGCTTCAGCCGCACCCCGACCCGGATCCGCAGCGACCCCGCCCCGGCCGGCTCGGAGCCGCGCGAGACGCTTCGGGCCTGGGGCATCGGCGACGGCAGCGGCGACCGCCGCGTCGACGTCGAAGCGCTGATCGCCGCCGGGGTGGTCGGCGCGCGAGCGCCCGGCCAGGAGTCTGCGCCGTAGAACGGCGCGGGCTCCTGAAGGACTGGGTTGGGCGCCGAGCGGAAGCCGCTGCGCGACCTTGCCGCCGGAGGCCGCCCCCCGCCGACGCCCCGTCAGAAGCGGAAGAGGCGATTGAACTTGACGACGAAGGCCCGGTTCCGGAGGCCCGGGAAGCGGCGGGTGGTCGTGTCGCGGTCCTCGTTGTAGACGACGAAGAGCTCGCTGCCGGGCTCGTACTCCCAGCGGAAGCGGACGTTGGCCGACACGCCGTCCATGCTCGAGTTGTACTGCACGAGGGCGCTGGTGAACATGAGCGGCGTCATCGTGTAGGTCACGCGCGTGCCGATGAGATTGGTGGTGAACGCTCCCTCGACGAGGTCGATCCAGTTGATCGACCACAGCGGCTCCACCGAGAGCTGATTGGTGACGCTCGCGCGCCCCCGCGTTACCGTCACCCCCGTCCGGTGCCCGCTGTAGAACGTCCCGTGCTCGGCGAGGACGTTCGCCGACCAGGGCCGCTGCTGCCCGAAATCGTAGCCGACGTTGACGGTCGCGAAGTCGTAGCCGCCGACCGGAAGCGTCACCTCGCGCGAGATCGGGAACGGCCGGGGCAGGAACTCGTACGACCGCAACCCTCCGACCGTGAGCACGTCGCTGTTGTCGAGCTCGATGGCGAACGACGCGAGCGTCTCGCGGGTCTCGACCTGCCCGGCGAGGTTCTCGACGTAGGCGAACGAGCCCGTCGAGACGAAGCGGCGCACCCAGTCGATCGACCGCGGCCGCGGGCTGAAGCGGAACTCGGCGAAGCTGCGGCGCATGTCGCGGCGGCGGACGAAGCCGACCTCGGGGTTGAAGGCGTCCCCGACCAGCAGGTGCTCGAGCTGCACGCCGTAGCGGTCGCCGGCATAGTCGAGGTGCCCCCGATAGCTGGTCTCGTCGCCGGTCCGGCCCTCGCTGCGCGTCCGGGCCCAGTGGGTGTTGATGGTCAGGTCGTCGAAGAACCCGAAGGCGCCGTCGACGCCGTACGCCGTGTTCCGGCCCCGGCCGTCGATGGCGACCGAGCGCCCCGTGAACATGGCGCCGACGCTGGAGCGCCGCAGGAGGTCGCGCCGCGCCCGCAGCACGGTGAAGCTGGTGGCGCGGGCGCCCGCCCCCCCGGCGGGTCCGTCCAGCGCCTGCGGCGCGTCCCCGGCCCGGATGTTCAGGGCGCCGAAGGTGAACGCGCCGGCGCGCCCCGTCACCCGTCCGCCGGCCCGCAGCGGGACCGACCGGAAGTCCTGGGTCAAGCCGATGCGGCGGCTGTAGAACAGGACCGGGGTGTCGCTGACGCCGGCGAAGCGTCCCGCGGTGGCGACGCCGCCGAAGCCGAAGATGCCCTGGTTCTCCAGAAAGAACTCGCGCTTCTCGGGGAAGAACAGGTTGAAGCGCGTCAGGTTGATCTGCTGCTCGTC
>JAPOWL010000088.1:0-580 GCA_026707615.1 Acidobacteriota bacterium
GGCTCCAGCGTGCAGTCCCAATCGCTGGCGGTCACGTCGACCGGGCGCACCTCGACGCCATGGCGGACCGCGTCGTCGACGATCGTCGCCGGCGTGTAGAACCCCATCGGCTGCGCGTTGAGCAGCGAGCAGGTGAACACCTCCGGGTAATGGCAGCGGAGCCACGCCGTGGCGTAGGCGATTAAGGCAAAGCTCGCCGCGTGGCTTTCGGGAAAGCCGTACTCCCCGAACCCGCGGATCTGGTCGAAGACCCGCTCGGCGAAATCGCGGGCGATCCCCTTCGCCAGCATGCGGCTCACCAGCCGGTCGCGGTGCCGCTCGATGCGCCCGCTGCGGCGCCACGCCGCCATGTCGCGGCGCAACTGGTCCGCCTCGCCCGGCGTGTAGTCGGCCGCCACCATCGCCAGCTTCATCACCTGCTCCTGGAACAGCGGCACGCCGAGCGTCTTGCGGAGCACCGGCTCCAGACACGGGTGCGGATAAACGACCGGCTCCTCGCCGCGCCGCCGCCGCAGGTAGGGCTGGACCATGCCGCCGGTGATAGGGCCGGGCCGCACGATGCTCACCTCGATGACCAGGT
>JAPOWL010000088.1:590-3294 GCA_026707615.1 Acidobacteriota bacterium
AGCATCGCCATCAGCGCACGGCTCTCGATCTGTAACACGCCGACCGTGACGGAGCGGCAGATCTGGTCGTAGGTCTGCGGATCATCGGGCGGGATCCGGTCGAGCGACAGCTCGCGGCCGTAGTGCCGGTCGAGCAGGCGGAAGCCCAGGTCGAGCTGGGTCAGCGCGCCGAGCCCCAGCAGATCGACCTTGAAGAGGCCGAGGTCCTCCAGGTCGTCCTTGTCCCACTGGATCACCGTCCGGTCGGGCATCGTGGCGTTCTCGATCGGAACCAGATCGTGGACCGGCTCGTGGCCGAGCAGGAAGCCGCCCGGGTGGATCGAGAGATGGCGGGGACAGTCCTGGATCTGCTCGCACAGCCTGAAGAGGTGACCGTGGATCGGCGAGTCCGGGTCGAGTCCGGCGTGCACCAGCCCCGCCGCGTCGAGCGGGCCGTAGTGCGAGAGGAGCCGGGCGAGCCGGTCTATCGCCGTCTCGGACAGACCTAGCGCCTTGCCCACCTCCCGCACCGCCGAGCGCCCGCGGTAGCGCACGACGTTGGCCACCATGGCGGCGCGGTCGCGGCCGTACTTGCGATAGACGTGCTGGATCACCTCCTCGCGGCGGGCATGCATGATGTCGAGGTCGATATCCGGCGGCTCGTGCCGCTCGCGCGACAGGAACCGCTCGAACAGCAGCTCGACCCGCGTCGGGTCGACCGCCGTGATCCCCAGGCAGTAGCAGACCACCGAGTTGGCGGCCGAACCGCGCCCCTGGCAGAGGATGCCCTCCTGCCGGCAGAACCGGACGATCTCCCACATCGTCAGGAAGTAGCCGCCGTAGTCGAGCTCGTCGATCAGCGCCAGCTCCCGGTCGATCTGCTCGCGGATGGCCGGCGGCGCGCCGTCGTCGCCGCCGAAGCGCTCGCGCGCGCCGCGGAACGTTAGCTCGCGCAGCCAGTCGGACGACGTCTTGCCGTCGGGCAGCCGCTCGGCGGGATAGCGGTAGCGGATCTCGGACAGGCTGAAGGTGCAGCGCGACGCCACCTCGCGGGTCCGCTCGACGAGCGCCGGCTCGTCGGCGAACAACTGCGCCATCCTCTGCGGCGACTTCAGATCGTGCTCGGCGTTCGGCCTGATCAGCCGGCCGGCGGTGATCAGCCGGCAGAGATTGGCGTAGCCGGTCCGGTTCGCCGCCAACAGCACGCAGGTGGAAGACTGCGCCGCGGCGGACGTGGCATCTGCCGCGTCGGGACTCGCGGAAGCAGCCGGGACGCCTGCCGCATCGTCGACGGTGACCTCGGCGCCGACGATCAGGCGCACGCCCAGCTCCTTCGCCTTCACGTGCGCCCGCACCATGCCGTGCACGCCGTCGCGGTCGGTCAGGGCGAGCGCCTCGATCCCGAGCGCGTGCGCCTGCTCGACCAGCTCGTCGGGGTGACTCGCCCCGTCGAGAAACGAGAAGTTGCTCCGGCACCAGAGCGGGACGTACGACATCGACTCCAGGCTCCCTGGCTGCGGCGCCGCTTCGAGTGGCGCGCTATTCCACCCGCCCTTGCCAGCACCACCGCCGGCGCGGCCGGTCGTAGTAGATCCAGAGCACGTCGCCGTCGCGCATCCGGGCGAAGTAGTACTCGCGGTGCACCGCCGACCGCCACCATCCGCCGGAGACCAGGTACGGCCCGGCGAGATTCTCGACGTGTCCGGTCACACCGCCGCGCAGCAGCCAGCCGTCCGGTTCATGACGCGGACGCGGAGGAAGCGGGATCGGGCGCGCGTGAATCCGCCTGACCAGCGTCCGGCGGGCGACGTCTCCCGCCGCGGACCGCGGCGCCGGCGCGGCGCGCGGCGCCGACTCCAGCGGCTCCCAGGCGAACTGCGCTTCCGGCAGATGCGCCTCGGCTAGACGCGCCCGCACCACCGCGTCGTCGCCGAACTCGGCGCGAACGCGTGCGAGCGCGCGGTTCGCCGCCGCCAGATCGCGGGGCGGCCGCTCGACGAACAATCCCTGCTGCGCGGCGGCGGTCCGGACGGCGCGGGCGGTCACTCGCAACCCGGTGACCCCGGCGTCGAGGACCAGCGACTCCAGCCGGAGCCGTACCAGGCCCAGCAGTTGCGCGGCATCCAGCGTCGGGGCGGCGGGACGGACCTGCTCGCTCTTCGTGCCGGCCTGGTCGAGCCGCAGGTGGAGCATCAGCGTTGCCAGCATCTCGCTGCGCGCGGCGATCATGGCCAGCAGGCGGTTCAGCAGCCGCTTGACGGCGAAGAGCAGGCGCGAGACGTCGGTCTCCGGGTCGTCGAAGTCGTGTCGCGCGACGAGCGGATCCCGGACCCGCAGCGGCTGCAGCGGCACCCACAGGTCGCCCGCCGCCAGCCGGTGCAGGCGTTCCGCGTCCGGACCGAAACGCCGGCGGATCCCCGCGGGCGGCAGCCGCAGAAAGGCCCGCAACGTCTCGATACCGAGCTTCTGCAGGCTGTCGCGCAACGCCGGATCGAGACCCAGCCGATCCAGCGGCACCTCCCCCGCCAGCACCCGCTCTGCGGCCGCATCCCGGAGCATCGCCACGGGCTGGCCGCTCGCGGCGGTTGCGCTCCTGGCGATGGCGTACGTGCCGAACCGGGTGAAGCCGACGGCGACCGCTCCCCGATATCAGCGGACAGGGGCTTCGTCTACGACCGCGTCCGCCCACCGGCGGGGCGATGCATACAGATGCGACAACCCGGAG
>JAPOWL010000061.1 GCA_026707615.1 Acidobacteriota bacterium
GGGCGGCTGGCCGGGTCGGGAGGCCTGGGTGTCGCCCCCGTCGCGCCTGACCGTCCGCTACCACCTCGCCGCCACCCTCGGGGGGCGGCTGCCGCCCCTCGGCCTCGAACGCCCCGATCCGGCCGGCGGCGAAGCGGCCCGCGCGCCCGACGTCCCGCTCGACGCGACGCTCCGCGAAGCGTCGCCGGCGGAGCTGCTGGCGCGGCTCGACCCGGCGCCGGGCCTCGACGCGGCCGCGATCGAGCGGGAACTGTCCGGCGTCGCGTCGCCGGAAGGCCGCGGCACGTTCATCCAGCGCGTGATGATGTCCCCCGAGTATCAACTGGCCTGACCGCCAGCGTGGAGGAGACCGATGAGCCCCATCAGCCGACGCGACCTGCTGACCTGGTTCGCCCTGACGCCTACGGTTCCGTTCTTCGTTCGCGAGAGCGCGCGGGCGGCCACCGCGGGGGCACAGGCAGCCGCCGGCGCGGCGGCCGGCCACGACGGGCGCGTGGTGGTCGTCCTGCGGCTCCGGGGCGGCAACGACGGGCTGAACACGGTGGTGCCGGTGCGCGACGACCGCTACTACCGGGCGCGCCCGACCATCGCCATCCCCCGGCGCGACACCCTTCCCCTCGACGGGAGCGACCTCGGCCTCAACCCGTGGCTGGGCCACTTCCGACGGCTGATGGACGACGGCCACGCCGCCATCGTGCAGGGCGTGGGCTACCCGCGTTCGTCCCGGTCGCACAGGCGGGCAACCGAGATCTGGGAGACCGGCTCGGTGGCCCCGCAGGCGCCGCGCCACGGCTGGCTCGGCCGCTATCTCGACCACGCCTGCGAGTGCGGCGACGAGCCGCTGGCCGGCGTGCAGTTCGACGAGACCCTCGGCCGCACCCTGGCCTCGGCCTCGGGCCGCAGCGCGTCGATCGGCCACCCCGAGCTGCTGCTCGGGCTGGACGCCGCCCCGCCGCCGGCGGCCGACGCGCGGGGGCCACGCACGGGCCGGCTCGACTATCTCCGGCAGGTCGACAACGGCCTCGCGCACGCCGCCCGCCAGCTCCACCGCGCGCGGGCCGGCACCGGCGGCGGCTTCGACTACCCCGACAGCGCCTTCGGCCAGTCGCTGCGCTGGACCGGCGACATGATCGAGACGGGCTGCCCGACCCGCGTCTACTACGTGTCCCTCGGCTCGTTCGACGGCCCCGGGTCGGCCTCGTTCGACACCCACGTCGACCAGCCCGAGAAGCACCGCGTCCTCTTCACCGAGCTCGGGCGCGGCCTGGGCGCCTTCACGCGCCACCTGCGCCGGGCGGGACACCTCGATCGCGTGCTCCTGCTGACGTTCTCCGACTTCGGCCGCCTCGTCCCCGAGAACCGGACCGGCGGCACCGAGCACGGCGACGCCGGGGTGCTGTTCGTGGCGGGCGGCGGGGTGCGGGCGGGTCTGCTCGGCGAGCCGGCCGACCTCGGCAAGGTCACCCGCGGAGGCCTCGACGCCACCGTCGACTTCCGCGACATCTATGCCGACGTGCTGCAGCGGTGGCTGGGCATCGACCCGGCTGCAATTCTCGGCACCGCGGTCGGCTCGTTCCCCGTCGTGAGCGCGTGAACCAGGAGATCCCGATGCGCAAGACGCTTCCCGGACTGACCCTCGCGACGTTGCTGCTGTGCCTCGCCTCGCCGATGGCGCAGGAGGCCGACCAGGACGACCTCCAGACGCTGCAGGGCGAATGGACCGTGGCCGCGGCCGAGCAGGGCGGCCGGCCGTTCGACGTCATCGTGGGCGGCGTCCTCGCCATCACCGGCGACCGCTTCGCGCTGGTCACCGCCACCGGCAACGAGCTCGCCGGGCAGATACGGCTCGACGCCGCGCAGTCGCCCCGCCAGCTCGACTTCGTCCACGACGACGGGCTCCTGTGGGAGGCGATCTACGTCGCCGCGCCGGACTTCTTCCGGCTGAACTACGTCGAGGCGAGCCCCGAGACGCCGCGCCCGACGATGTTCGTCACCGGGTCCGACGCGCCGGGCACGGTAATCGTTCTGGAGCGCTGACCGCCCGCATCCTGTCCCCGCGTGGACCACCGCAGGCTGGCCGAGCCGGCCCGGGTGCCGACCCGAGCAGGACCTGATCGGCACAGCGGCGCGGCACTCTCGGTCCATTTCGAGAGCGCGCCGCCGGCCGCGATCGATGTGCTTGACTCCGGCCAGCCTTTCCTCCTTGAATGGACGCATGGTTCGGTCCAGGCGGATCGTGGCAGTCGCTGCAGTGCTGCTCCTGGTGCTCGCGCCGGTTGGCGTCGCTCTCCACGACCACGACGCCGACCCACCGCCTGACGGCCACACGGACTGTGATGCGTGTCACTTCCGCCACCTGTCCGTGATCACCCCGGCCGGCGCCCCCGCGCCGACCGCACCGCATCTCGTCGCGCACGGCGTCGTCTCCGCCCCTGCGTCCGGCAAGCGGCACATCACTTTCGGGATCCGTCCCACGCGCGGCCCACCGGCGTAGCCTCCTCGTCGCACTCGCTGCGACGTCCCGTACTTGCATTCCCATCGGCGTTCGCGTTGTCGGCATCGGTACCGGCGCGACGCCTGAGTTTGCCGGAGCGCATCCGGGAGTTGCGGAACGCCGGTATGTCACGTCTCTGCAAGAAACCGTTACCTGCGCCAGGAGCGCCAGCTGATGCGAGGGAGGCGTGATGTCGACGCATACAACGTATCGGGCCGGGCCGGGTGCCTCACGAGGCTGGCTCACGCATCTCGAGCTGTCGTGGCGAGCGTTGCGGCGCACGCCCTCCTTCACCGTTCCCGCCGTGGCGACCATCGCGCTGGGAATCGGGGCTGCGACGGCCGTATTCAGCCTGGTCTACGCAATCCTCCTCCGCCCGTTCCCGTATCCGGACGCCGACCGCCTGGTGCGAGTGTTCACGGTGGCGGAGGGCGAGCAGGGGGCGGAGAGGAACTGCTCGCTGCTCGACATCGAAGACTACAACCGGCGTTCGCGCCTGCTGGAGAACATCGGCGGGTACACGGTGTTCGATTCCCTGATCGAGGGCGACGGGGTGGCGGAGGGCGTCGTCATTGCGCAGCTCAACCAGGAGGCCATGCACGCGGTGGGCGTGCAACCGATCCTGGGTCGGCTCTTCACGGAGGAGGAAGATCGCAGGGGCGGACCGGTGAACAAGGCGATGCTCGGGCATGGGCTGTGGCAGCGCCGGTACGGCGGGGCGCCCGACGCGCTCGGGAAGATGATCCGGCTGCCCATGGGCGAGTTCGAAGTGGTCGGGGTGATGCCCG
>JAPOWL010000677.1 GCA_026707615.1 Acidobacteriota bacterium
CGAACTGAACATCAGCGGCCAGCGCGGCATCTTCAACAACTTCATCGTCGACGGGGCCGACTTCAACAACCCCTTCTTCGGCGAGCAGCGCGGCGGGCAGCGGCCCGCCTTCACGTTCAACCAGGACGCCATCGAGGACCTCGTCGTCGTGAACCAGGGCGCCACCGCGGAGTATGGGCGCTCGGCGGGCGGGTTCGTCAACGTCGTCACGAAGTCGGGGACGAACGATCTCGGCGGCTCCGCCCACTACTTCGGCCAGTGGGACGAGATCGCGGCGCGCTTCCGGGAGGCGCGGGGCGGCGGGAAGCCGGACTTCGGTCGCAACCAGGCCGGCGCCACCCTCGGCGGCCCCCTCGTGCGCGACCGGGCGTTCTACTTCCTCGCCTACGACCAGCAGGCGGCGGAGGAGACGAAGCAGATGACGCGCCACGTCGCGGGCCCCGCCAACCTGGCGCGGCTCGACGGCTTCCTGCGCGAACGCTGGCCGGGGCTGTTCGACGACGAGTTCGGCCCGATCCGCCGCACGGACGACGCCCAGTCGCTGCTCGCCAAGCTCGACCTCAATCTCGACGGCCGGCACCAGGCGTCCTTCAAGTACAACTACACCCGCTCCGAGCAGGTGAACGGCACCTTCGACGTCGACGCCTGGGGGGCGTCCGCCAACGGGATCGAGCGGAACCACTCGCATGCCGTCAACGGCAGCCTGCGCTCGCTGCTGACCAACGCGCTCTCCAACGAGCTGCGCGTGCAGTGGGCGCGCGAGGACCGGCCGCGCTGGTACGACGGACCCGTCCTGCCCGGCGCCACGCTGCCCGGCCCGCCGCAGTTCGCGGCGCTCGGGGGGCGGCCGTTTCCCGACATCGCGATGGACCTCGCCGACGGCTTCCGTATCGGGCTGCCGTTCTTCCTCCCGATCGACCCGGCGTTCGACACGCGGATCCAGGTGGTCGACAACGTCTCGTACGCGGCCGGAAACCACCTGTTCAAGGCGGGACTGGAGTACAACCGCGCGCACGTGACGCAGCAGTTCGTCGGGTTCGCCAACAGCCGCTACATCTTCGATTCGGTCGACGGATTCATCGGCTTCGTCACCCACGGCAGCCGCTACGTCACCTGCTCGGACGGCTCCGCGAGCGCGCACGGGGCCTGCCCGGCCGGTGCGAGCGTGACCGGACCGGTGCTGCTCTACCTGCAGTCGGCGACGGTGCCCGGCGTGGCGCCCGATCGGCTCGGGAGGCAGGCCTTCCAGACCCACGAGCTCGGGGCGTTCGTGCAGGACACGTGGCATCCCCACGACCGGGTGACGCTGGACCTCGGGCTGCGCTGGGAGGGGGCCTGGCACCCGGACATGTTCGTCGCGCCGGACGACGCCTTCTTCGCCCCGTACCTGGACGACCCCCGCTTCCCGTCCGACGGGCGCATTCCCGACGACCTCGACAACCTGCAGCCGCGCGCCGGGCTGGCGTGGGACGTGGCCGGCGACGGGCGCACGGTGGTCCGGGCGAATGGCGGCTCCTACGTCGCGCGCATCCCGATGCTGGTCTTCGCCCAGCACCGGTCGACCAACGGCGCCTTCCAGCAGATCGTCTTCCGCAGCAGCGCCGCCTCCGCCCTCGGTCCCGTGCCGGCCGTCGACGAGCTGATCGACGCTACCTCGACGCCGCCGTTCCTGCCGGACATCCAGGTGGCCGACCGCAACCTCGAGCTGCCGCGCACCTGGTCGTTCAGCACCGGCCTCGACCGCGACCTCGGCCGCGGCCTCGCGGCGAGCGCCACCTTCGTCCACGCGCGGACCGACAACCTCTTCCGCTTCGTCGACCGCAACGACCCGTCGCTCGGCGCGCCGTTCGGCATCGGCACGCATCCGTCCGGCGGCGGCATCAACGCCCTGACGGTGACGGAGAGCAGCGCCCGCTCCCGCTACCGGGCCCTGACGCTCGGCCTGCGCGGGCGGGGCTCGGTCCGGAGCCGGCCGCTCACCTTCGAGACGCACTACACGCTGGCTTTCGACCGCTCCGACGACGACAACGAGCGCGACCCGTTCACCCTGCGCTATGCGAGCGCCGCGAACCTCGCGCCGGAGTACGGCTGGTCGGACCGCGACCGCCGCCACCAGGTGAGCGGCTACCTCCTGCTGCCGCTGCCCGGCGGCGTGCAGGTCAACCACGTGGTCCGGTACCTGTCGGCCTCGCCGGTCTCCGAGCAGTGCGCCAGCCGGGGGGAGCGGGTGGCCCAGCCGTCGGACCGCGTCTGCGCCGACGGAACGACCCTCACCCGCAACACGCTGCGCCGGGACAACGAGTTCTTCACGTGGGACCTGCGCCTGTCGCGCCGCTTCGAGCTGGCGGGCGGCGTCGTCGTCGAGCCCATCGTCGAGGTGTTCAACCTCACCAACGCCGACAACTTCCTCGACACGGCGCACGGCTCGCTGCTGTTCAACTTCGACGGCACGCTCCGGAGCGGCCTCGGCGACACGCGGCGCGGGCAGGTGGGCGTCAGCGTGCGGTTCTAACCCGGCGGTCGAGGAGGACGGCCGAGCGGATTGCCGGCCTGCTCCGGCTCGCCTCGACTGCGAGCGGCAGGGATGGCAAGATGGGGTCCACCTCTGGAGGAGTGAGAGGCCACGATCAGGAAAGCGAGGCGATTCCGATGCGACACGCGAGATGCGGATTCGGTGCGGCGGCGGCAGCGGCGCTGGCGGTGGCCGTCGGGCTCGGCGCGGCTCCGGCCGCCGCCCAGACCGACGATGCGGCGGCGGCGTTCGTGCGGGTGGCGACCGGCTACAGCCTGACCCCGAACATCACCTACCACCGGGCGGGCGGGCGCGACCTGACGCTCGACGTCTACCGGCCGCGCGGCGCGGCGGGGCCCAACCCGACGCTCATCTACATCCACGGAGGCGGCTGGACCAACGGCAGCAAGGAGGGCTCGGCGCTGACCTTCCTGCCCTACCTGGAGATGGGCTGGAGCGTCGTCAACGTTGCCTACCGGCTGGCGGACGCCGCGCACGCGCCTGCCGCGGTGGAGGACTGCCGCTGCGCGCTGCGGTGGGTCTACCGCAACGCCGAGCGCATGGGCTTCGATGTCGGCCGGATCGTCGTCACCGGCAACTCGGCCGGCGGGCACCTGGCGCTCACGACCGGCATGCTGCCCGCATCGGCGGGCCTCGACCGGCAGTGCCCCGGCGATCGCCGCCGGGTCTGGACGACGGGCACGACGTCGACCGCGCCGCTCGAGGTGGCCGCCATCATCAACTGGTACGGCATCACCGACG
>JAPOWL010000366.1 GCA_026707615.1 Acidobacteriota bacterium
GACGCGCGCCAGTGCGCGCACGCGGCGGTCGGCATCCTCCCGGCCGGACCGCCCGGAAAACCATACCCCGTTACGCGACCGGGCCTCCGCCTCGATCGCCCGGTCGAGCGCCGCCAGGTCCGGGTTGGCTGCACGGAGTTCGACGATCATGCCGGCCGAGATTCCGGCGGGCAGATCGATGACGTCGGCGTACCAAGCCCTGCCGTCCGTTCCGTCGACCACCGCGTACGGGAGCGACGCCGCGCCAGCCCGACGGCCCCAGGCCACCAACGCCCCCGTGATGCCCCGCTCGAGCACCCGACCATCGGCGACGGCGCGATCCCGCAGGGGCCGGCGCAACCCGGTATCCGCAATGGCCCGTTCCAGCAGGCGATAGGTCTCCCGCCGCTCGCCCATGGCGCGAAGCGTGGGCAGCGTGTCCGGAGCCAGCTCCCACCGCAACGGGGCGGTCTCCGCCGCCAGGCCCATCCGCGAGAGGGTGCGCACCCGGTCGATCATGCGGGCCCGGCCCAGGCGCGCGTCGCGTCCCTCCGGCCGATCCCGCAGATCGACGACGCCGCCTGGGGACCGCTCGACCAGGCTGAGGTCGAGTCCGGTGAGTTGCTGGCTGCGCGCTTCGGCCCGCAGCCGTTCGCGCAGCGTCCGGCCTGAATCCGGCCCGAGTTCCCGCGTCAGTGCGGCCACAGCCAGGGCGCGGACCCGCCGGTGCAGCCCGCGCCGATCCCATTGGAGTGCCTGCCCGTCGGCATCGCGCCCGCGCACCACCACGTGGGCGTGCAGACGGCCCGTGTTGGCGTGGTCGACCGCGACCCAGTCGAGTTCCCGGTCAAGGTCGCGCGCGAGGCCGGCCATGACCTCGCAGGTCACGTCGCGAAGTCGCCCCAGTTCGGACGCATCGTCGGGGGACAGCATGATCCGTGCCTGCCCCCGGTCGCCGCTGGCCCGTTCGATGAACGCATCCTGGGCAACCCGCTGGCCGTCGGGGCCGTACAGCGCGCCGGGACTGCCGTCCGGCTCGACGCCGTCCCGCCCGAGATACCGGAGATGCGCGCGGGTATTGGCGGCCCCGGTCGCACCGAGACAGCTCAGCCTGACAATGCAGCGACGTTGGCCGGGCGCATGAAACCGCCGGGCGCCGCGCGCGGTGTTCGTCCGACCGCCACGCAGATGCCCCAGCGCCTGGACGCGGCGCAGGAAGGGGGGCGCCGTCCGGCCTTCGCCGCGGAGCCGCGCCCCGCCTGCAGCCGTCAGGAGCTGTCCCCGGCAAGCCAGCCGAGCGACCCGAGCCGGACCAGCCGACCGGCGAGGTCGGACATGAGTGTCGGTCCGAGGTACCGACCGTCGAACGAACGCGGATGATCCTGCAGCAGGAATGCCTCACCGGCGCGCAGCCGCACGCAGCCCGACCAAACTGGAAGCGGACGGCGCTCCCGATCGTGACCGAGGGCCGCGGCGACCAGGCGACCGTTGATCGTGACGCGCGCCGCACGCCGGCAAACCCGGTCGCCCGGCCCCGCCGCGAGGCGTTTGACGAGGGGAGTGCCGCTAGGGACCAGGCCGCGGCCGGCAGCTTCGATCCCCGGCCGGCTGTCGGCCCTCACCAAGGTGAAGTCGCCGATCGCCGCCGGTCGGGCCGACCGCAGGTAGAACCCGACGGGGGCGCTCTCCGACGCGTTGTAGATGAGCCATGGATCGTGCTCACTCGTCCAGGCAGCCGCGAGCATTCCGGCCGCGATTACGAGGACGCCGATGTATTCGGGGCGCCTCACCCTCCCACCCGCTTGACGGCGAGATACGCGGCATGCTGATCAGCCGAGTACGGAGGCGGCGCAATGTCAGCGTTCAGCGCGGCGCCGGCACTGGCAAACCAAGGCGGGGAGACGTCGACCGGATCGATTCCCAAGCGACGGATCGCCGCCAACGTTCGCAGCACACGTCCGGTGCGACCCTTGCCGGTGACCCAGAGGAGTAGTTCCGCGCCCGGACAGACACCCGTGACGCGGCACAGGCGCTCGCCGGGACCGCCCGCGCGGAGCACGGCGAGGCGCCAGCGATCCGGGCCGTGACGGTTGATCTCGCGGAGGAGCTGGACGAACACCGCGCCGGGTCCGAAAGCGAGCCAACCGTCGGCCCTTTCGAGGACAGGGCGTGCGAAAGGAACCGTGATCTGATGGCGCACGGTGTGCAGTTGCAGCGCGCCGGTCAGCGGGGCCGATCCCGCCGACCAAGTGGCTGGCGCCGGTAGACGCGGAACCTCGCCGCCGACCGCTTTGCGACCTGTGGGAATCGTCTCCAGCCCGGTGCCGCCCCGCGTTTCGCCGCCTGCTCGCACTGTTCGCATCCGAACCCATCGGAGCTGGGATATTATAGGAACATATCAGGAATATAGAAACGTTAAAGGCCGAGGCGCCGCGTACGTCGGGCGCGGGACCGCCCGGCTTGGGCTATTCCAGCGGCCGGCAGGTATCCCCTACGGGGCGTGCAGGTCGAACGCCGGTCTGGTTTCCGCGCGGCCGCCGGCGCTGACCGCCGGCGCTGACCGCCGGCTCGAGATCCGGCACTCGCGGCCGGTCAGCTGTCACTCATCTGCAGGAGTGCGAACATGGGAACGTCTGCCTCGTCGAGACGCTCCCGACCGGGCAGTCCGGTAAGTTCGATCACGACCGCGAACTCGTCGAGCACGCCGCCGAGCCGACGCACGAGCTTGGACGCCGCGACGGCCGTGCCGCCGGTCGCGAGCAGGTCGTCGACCAGGAGCACCCGCTCGCCGGGGCGAATTGCGTCACGGTGAACTTCCAGCGAGTCCGTCCCGTATTCCAGCGCGTAGCGTTCCGCGATGGTCTCGTGCGGCAGCTTGCCCGGCTTTCGCACCGGCACGAAACCGATCCCCAGGTCGGCCGCGACAGTGGCCCCGAAAATGAGCCCGCGCGCCTCGATTCCTGCGACCTTGTCAAGCCCCCGTGACCGGTAACGATCGGCAAGGCGTTCAGCGACTTGTCGAAATCCTCCACCATCCTGAATGAGCGTTGTAATATCGCGAAAGAGGATTCCGGGCTTGGGGTAGTCGGGGATGGTACGAACCAGGGAGGCAAGGTCCATGTCGCTGTCACGGTTGTGCATGCTGGCGTCCTTTGTCGTCGTCGCCGGAATTCGCGCCGAGGCCGCAAGTCCGGCGCGGTCCGATCTCGTCGGCTCCGCCGGAGACTATCTGGTCAAGGGGACCGAAACCCTGTTCGAGGTGGCGCGCCCGCACGGCCTCGCGTTCACCGAAAT
>JAPOWL010000141.1:0-6703 GCA_026707615.1 Acidobacteriota bacterium
TCGTCTACCTGGACAACGGCGAGAACGTCAAGGACCACCCGAACGAGAACTTCGGCCGGGAGCTGCTCGAGCTGTTCAGCCTCGGGGTCGGGAACTACACCGAGCGGGACATCCGCGAGGGGGCCCGCGCGTTCACCGGCTGGACCAACGACGTGCTCGATTTCAAGTTCGATGCCGAGCAACACGACTTCGGCGAGAAGACGTTCCTCGGCCGCACCGGCCCCTTCGACGGCGACGACATCATCGACATCATCCTGGAGCAGCCGGCGGCGGCCGAGTTCATCGGCGCGAAGCTCTACCGCTACTTCGTCCGGGAGGAGATCGCCGACGCCGTGCGCACGGAGCTCGCGGCCACGTTCCGCGACGCCGGCTACGAGCTCCGGCCGTTGCTCACGCGCATCTTCCTCTCGCGCGACTTCTACAGCGCCGCGTCCTACGCGACGCAGGTCAAGGGCCCGGTCCAGCTCGTGGTATCGACCTACCGCAAGCTGGGGCTGACGGAGCTGCCGACGATCCCCGACTTCAACCGCCTGACCGCGCGGCTCGGGCAGACCCTGTTCAATCCGCCCAACGTCGCCGGATGGGCCGGGGGCCGGACGTGGGTCACCCCCGCCACCCTGCTCGAGCGCGGCAACCTCTTCCGCGACGTCCTGTACCCCGACACGGACGGGTTCTGGGCGCCGGATCGCGCGATCCCCGGGATCTACCAGGAGGTCGAGGACCGCCTCGCGCAGGGCATGAACATCACGGCCGCCACCCAGCAGGGCGACGCGGAGTCGAGCCGGCTCGCGGACCGCGACGAGGACTACAACACGCGCTACGGCGGCTACCTCGGCTACGTGATGGCGTTCGAGAGGCTCCATCCGATCCCGCGGCGCGTGGCCGATCTCGACCTGGCGCGCATGCTGGAGGAAGCGGGCGTGTCGACCGTCGCCGACGTCGTCGATCACCTGACCCGGCGCTTCCTGCGCGTCGAGCTGAGCGGCGCGGATCGGGCGGTGCTGGTCGATTTCCTGCGGGACGAGCTGGCCGCGGACGAGCTTGGGCCGGCCGGACCGCAGACGGAGACGGCGTTGCGCGCGCTGCTGTACCTGATTCTGAGCACGCCGGAGTACCAGCTCGCGTAGCAGTCCGGCGGAGGCGTGTCGCGGGCGCGCGGCCACGGAAGTCTGGAGGAGCGAGATGGCTCGATTCAAGTGCGGGTGTTCGCGGCGTGACTTCCTCGTCAAGGGGATGTACGGGCTCGGGGTCGGGGCGGCGCTGCCCGGTCTGCTGGGCCGCACCTCGGCCGCGCTGGCGGCGCAGGCGCTCGAGGGCACGAGCATGGAGCCGAGCCCGGAGCGCATCCTGGTCGTCGTGGAGCTGTCGGGCGGCAACGACGGGCTGAACACGGTGGTGCCGTACGGCGACGACGAGTACTACCGCGTGCGGCCGACGATCGGCATCCCGCCGTCGGAGGTGCTGAGGATCGACGACCGCTACGGCTTCCACCCGTCGCTCGTCGGGTTCGAGCGGCTGTACAAGGACGGCCACCTGGCGGTCGTCCACGGCTGCGGGTACGACAACCCGAGCCTCTCGCACTTCTCGTCGATGGGCTTCTGGCACACCGGCGTCCCCAACGGCGGCGAGACGCTCGGCTGGCTCGGGCGGCTCGCCGACGGCGCGTACGACCACGACGCGCAGGGGAACCGCATCGTCAACATCGGGACGCGGCAGTCGCTCGCGGTGCGCGCCCGTCACCACTCGCCGCTCGTGTTCAACGACCCGCGGACGTTCCGCCGGGACGGCGCGAACAGCGAGAAGTCGGCCCTGGCGCGGATGAAGGCAGATGGGGCGGGCGGCAACGCGACGCTGGAGTTCCTCGCCGGAACCGCGCAGAACGCCGCCGAGAGCTCCGAGTTCGTCCGCCAGGCGTCGGCGGCGTACCGCACGACGGTCGACTACGGCATCGGCGGGCTGTCGGGTCCGCTGCGCCAGGTGGCCGCGCTGATCCACGCGGAGATGCCGACGCGCATCTACTACGTGACCTACGCGGGGAACTCGTTCGACACGCACGTGCACCAGGCCGACCCGCACGCGCGGCTCCTGGCCTACACCGCCGACGCGGTGCGCGGATTCACCCAGGACCTGAAGCGCATCGGACGGGCCGACGACGTCGCCGTCGTGATGTTCACGGAGTTCGGGCGCCGCGTCGAGGAGAACGGCAGCCTCGGCACCGATCACGGGACCGCGACGCCGATGTTCGTCGTCGGCAACCACGTCCGGGGCGGGCTCTACGGGCAGCACCCGAGCCTGACGGAGCTCGACGACGGCAATCTGATCCGGACGACCGACTTCCGGCGCGTCTACGCGACGATGATCGAGGAGTGGCTGCGGTTCAAGGACTCCCCCACCGTGCTGAAGGGGAAGTTCGAGACGCTGGGCGTCTTCGCGTAGGCAGCCGGCTCGCCGGGGACGCCGGCGCTCGCGCGCCCCGGCGAGCCGCGTTCGGAGTCTGCGCGGGTTCGGCGTGCTCCAGCGCACGTCGTGCGGCGCGGGCTCCGGTCCCCGGGCGTCGGCGCTCGCGCGAGCCGGCGGGCATTCCGGGCCGTCCGGTCCCGCTCGCTACGCCAGCCGCTTGGTCTTCTCCACCAGGGTCGTGCGCTTGATCCCCAGCAGGCGCGCGGCCTGCTGCTTGTTGCCGCCCGACCGCGCCAGCGCGGCCTCGATCAGGTCCCGCTCGATCCGCTGGAGATGCGCCCGGAGGTCGATCCCGTCCTCCGGAAGCTGCGCCGGATCCGCGGGCTCGTCCGGGCCGGCCTGCCGCACCTCCGGGGGCAGGTCGCCGACGTCGATGTGCGACCGGCCGGGACTGAGGGCCAGGGCGCGCTCGATGGCGTTCTCGAGCTGCCGGACGTTGCCCGGCCAGGGGAACCCCATGAGCTGGCGCATCGCCTCCTGGGAGACGGCCACGTCGGTGCGGGGCGGCATCTGCTCGGCGCCCAGCCGGTCGAGGAAGCCGCGCACCAGCGCCGGGATGTCCTCGCGTCGCGCGCGCAGCGGCGGCAGGTGGACCGGGATCACGTTGAGCCGGTAGTAGAGGTCCTCGCGGAGCGTGCCCTCCTCGACCATCCGGCCGAGGTCCGCATTGGTGGCCGCGATGATGCGGACGTCCACCTTGATCGGCCGCGTGTCGCCCACCCGCTCGAACTCCCGTTCCTGCACGGCGCGCAGCAGCTTGGCCTGCAGGCTGGCGTTCATCGTCCCGACCTCGTCGAGGAACAGCGTCCCGCGGTGGGCCTGCTCGAAGCGCCCCGGGCGATTGGCGACCGCCCCCGTGAACGCGCCCCGCACGTGCCCGAACATCTCCGCCTCGAGCAGCGTCTCGGGAATCGCCCCGCAGTTGAGCGCGACGAAGCGCTGCTTGCTGCGGGGGCTGTTCTGGTGAATGGCGCGGGCGACGAGTTCCTTGCCGGTGCCGGTCTCGCCCGTGATGAGGATGGTGCTCGTCGTGGCCGAGACCGTCTCGAGCATCTCGAACAGGTCGCGCATCGCCTGGCTGCGCCCGACGATGCCGTCGAAGCGGTAGCGCGCATCGAGCTGCGAGCGGAGGTAGGCGTTCTCCGTCTTGAGGCGGCGCTGCTCGAGGGCCGACGAAAGGACGTGCAGCAGGTGCTCGAACTCCACCGGCTTCGTCACGAAGTCGCTCGCACCCTGCTTGATGGCCGCGACCGCGTCCGGCACGGTGCCGTACCCCGTGACGACGACGACCACGATCTCGTCGTAGCGGCCCCGCGCGGCCTCGACCACCGCGGTCCCGTCCACGCCGGGCAGGCGCAGGTCGGTGATCACCACGTCGAAGGCGAACTCGCTCAGGCGCTCGATGGCCGCCTCGCCGCTGGCCGCCTGCACCACCTCGTAGCCGTGGTCCCGGAGCCGGGCGGCGGTCACCTCCCGCAGCACGGGCTCGTCTTCGACCAGCAGCAGATGCGTGTCCTTGTCGAGCATCGGAGATTGCCGCCAACATGTTGGCGGCGCGAGTCGCCGTCGGTCAAGTCTTTCGCGGCGCCCGTGCGCTACAGCCCCGGCGCCCCGCTGCCGATAAGCGGTGCGGAGACCACCGCCCCTGCCGAGAGGCACGCATCATGACCCGCGAGGCTCCCGGTTCCAGCGCATCCGATCTCCCCACGCTGTTCCATCGCCTCAACAACCAGTTGGGAGTCATCCTCGCCAACGCGGAGCTGCTCGAGGCACGGGGTCCGGATCCGGAGACGAAGGCCCGCGCCGGGCAGATCGTCGCCGGCGCCGTGGAGGCAATCACCACGGCACGCGCGATTCGGGCGGCCAGCGACGGCCCCCCCGCCCCGCCCGGGCCGGATCGATCCGTCGAATAGTTGGCGGTCGAGCCCCCGAACCGTCACTCCATTGACGGACGGCGCCGTGCATCCCCCACCGTCCGCGGCCGCCGCAACCGCCTGCCCGGGACCGCAAGTCCCTTTGTTTCTTTATCTTGCAGTGGCAGGCGGGTTCCGGCGGGGCCCGCGGCGTACGGCGCGCCCGGATTGGCATCGCACTTGCTCAGTACGGGGGCATGGACAAGAACACCGCCGACGCCACCGCCCAGGAGCGGATCTCCTCCGGCCTTCCGTTCGTCGAGGCGCTCGCCCGGCGACTCGCGTCCGGGATGCCGCATTCCATCGACCTCAGCGACCTCGTCCAGGACGGAATGATCGGGCTGATCGACGCGGCCCATCGCTTCGACGAGTCGCGCGGGATCAAGTTCGAGACGTTTGCGGAGCGCCGCGTGCGCGGCGCCATGATCGACGCCCTGCGGCGCGACGCCTGGCCGCGCGGCGTCCGGCGCATGCGCCGGGAGCTGGAGTCGGCGCGCGAGAAGCTGCGGCACCAGCTCGGCTGCGAGCCGTCGCTCTCCGACCTGGCCGACCACATGGGCACGGACGAGGCCCAGCTCGGCCGGACGATCGTCCGGATCAACACGATCGAGTCGACATCGCCGCTCGCTGCGGCGGACGCGGTCGATGGCGCGAACCTTCCCCCGGTGCTGGTGCCCTCCGAGCCGCCCGCACCGGACAAGGTGTGCGAGCACGCCGAGGTCCGACGGCGGGTTCGTGGCGCCATCGCCGCGCTGCCGTGGCGAGAACGCACCGTCATCGGGCGCTACTACTACAGCGACCTGACGATGAAGCAGATCGGGGCCGAGATCGGCGTGAACGAATCGCGAGTCTCGCAGCTTCACACCCGAGCCATCCGGCGCCTGCGGGAGCGGCTGGGAGCGGACCTCGCCCCGAACGCCCTGCCCACGGCTCTCGATCCGGCGGGCCGGAAGCAGGGCGGGAAGCTGGCGATGGCGAAGGCTTCGCTGGCCACGACCAGGGCGGGAGAACGGGCGCCGGCGCGCGGCCCGGGCGTGACCGGCCGGGTCCGCGAAGGGCGCCGGACGACCCCGCGGGCCCCGCGAACGCGGATGTCGACGCGGCGGACGCGCCCGCTCGCGGCGATCGTCGCGCGGATGCCCGAGCAGGTCGCGGCTGCGAGCTGACGCGACGGGCCGGGGGCCGGAGCTCGCAAGAGGCCGGCGCCCGGCGCGGTCCGCGGACCACGCTCAGGCGGTCACTTCGCGGTCCGCGGACCACGCTCAGGCGGTCACTTCGCGGGCCGCCTGCAGCAGGTCGCCGAGTCGGAACGGCTTCGCCAGCCAGCGGCACCCGCTGCCTTCGAGAAAGCGCTCCGCGTCCGTCCCCGCCACGTTGCCGGTCACGAAGACGATGCGTTTCGTGAGCGCGGGCCGCGAGTCGGAGAGCGCTCGATAGAACGCCGCTCCGTCCAGCCGCGGCATCGCCAGGTCGCAGATGATCAGGTCGTAGACGCGGTCGCGAACCCGCTCCAGCGCATCCTGGCCGTCGGTGGCCCGATCGACGCGGTACCCCGCATCGCTCAGCGCGGCGGACACCGCTTCCGCAAGCGCCGGCTCGTCCTCGATCACGAGGACCGGCGTGCCGGCGCCCACCGCGGGCGGCGGCGGGACGGCCGGCGGGGCGGGGCGCGCCGGCAGGGCGCTGCTCGTCGGCAGCTCCAGGAAGAACGACGCTCCCCGGCCGGGCTCCGACGTCACGCCCAGTTGCCCGCCGTGCTCCTGCACGATGGCGTAGGCCACCGTCAACCCGAGGCCGGTCCCCTTCCCGACCGCCTTCGTCGTGAAGAAGGGGTCGAAGATCTTCGACTGCACGTCCGGGGGCATGCCCGGGCCGTCGTCGTTCAGCTCCAGGACGACGGCGTCGCGGGCGGCATCGTGCCAGGTCCGGATGACCAGGGTGCCCCTGCCGTTCGCGGCGAGCATCGCCTGCTCGGCGTTGATCAACAGGTTCAGCAGCACCTGCTTCAGGTGGTGCGGGTCGGCGAAGAGCGGCGGCAGGCCGGCCGCCAGCGCCTCGATGGTCCGGACGTTGGACAGCCGCTGCTCGTAGGCCCTGAGCGCCAGCGTCTCGCGCACCACCTGGTTCAGGTCGACGGTCGAGCGCGTCGAGTGCCGCTTGCGGGCGAAGGTCAGGAGGTTGCGAACAATCCGGGCCGCGCGCTCCGACTCGCCCAGAATCGTCTCGATGCCGCGCCGCGTGACGGCGTCGACGGAGCGCGAGGCGAGCCGCTCGGACCAGGTCAGGATGGTGGCCAGCGGGTTGTTGAGCTCGTGCGCCACGCCCGAGAT